>CAZKJJ010000095.1:0-7890 GCA_964553055.1 uncultured Acidimicrobiia bacterium | reverse complement strand
ACCAGGCCGAGGCGGACGGGATGTCTGACGGCTTCTACCGGTGGTTCGGCAATCCTTCGCCGACGACGATGCCTTTCGCGAGAGCTCTGGCCCCTTCGGCGATGTCGATGTCGACCGTCGAGGACCTGAGCCATCTCATACTCGCGCAGCTCAACGAAGGCTCGTTTGCGGGAGCCCGAGTTCTCACGGCCGAGAGCACCAGGCAGATGCAAACGCCTGAGATGTACGGAAGGTACTCCGGCTTCGGTATGGGCTGGAACGTGCGGCCTCTCTGGGACGCTCCCATCCAGCTCTCGGGTGAGAGCGACACGGTCGAGTTTCGGATCCCTACGGTGCTCGAGATCGAAGGTGACTACCCAACCTTCAGCACATACCTGGCGGTGGTGCCAGAGGGAAGGTGGGGCATCGCGGTGCTGACCAACACCAACGACCAGTTGACGGGAAGGGCGGTCTTCCCTTACGAGAACCTGATCCAGTTGATCCTCGGCGGGGAGCCTGCACCTGCCCAGAACAACGTCCCCGTGCTGGCACGCAACCTGAGGTGGATACTCGCCGCGGTCGTCGCCTTGCTCGTGGGCTCAGCTGCCATCTCCTGGTTCCGCATCAGGAGATGGCGACAATCGCCCATCGGGCTTCCCGAAGGGCCCGGTGCTTTCCTGCGCTACGTGGCGGTGCCGCTCCTGGTCGATCTGGCCGTCTTCTACGTGTTGGTCTTCCTGGTCCCCGAGCGGTTGGACGTCTCCCCGTGGGTGGCACTGAGGGGAGCTCCGGATGTGGGGGTCCTGGTCCTGGTCATCATCGTTCTCACGCTGGGATGGGGGATCACCAGGACGGCCCTGACCGTGACCACCCTCTACCGGAAGCGGGATCGAGAGGGACTCGCCTACCGACTGGCTCGCTAGTGCTCCCTCTCGGAAGAGGGCTGGGGTAGCTCCGAGCCATCCTGTCATCTCGCAGCCTGCCGGCGAGTCCTGAGTGGCCGAGATGCGTCGAGGAGAAGGAAACCTGTGCCGCGGCTACGGGCCACCTGGGAATTCGGGGAGGTGGGCTTGGCACCGGCGGATCCCGTTTCTTGTCACACACGGGTGGTAGTGATGGGGTATGGCCAGGGAGGGGCGAATGCCCATCATCATTCCGCTGCTCGACGACAAGGACACGGCATCGGTCGACGAGCTGGACGAGCACATCCTCCTGCTCGAGGCGGCCCGCCATCATCTCGACGTCGAGTGGACCGAGTCGCTGGCTTGCTTCGAGGTGCGTGACGGTCCCAGCCTGGGCGGTTACCCGAGCCTGGTCGCTTACCTCCGACATCGGGTGCGCATCGCCGCAGGGCGCGCCAGCCGATATGTGTCGATGGCGAGAGCAGCTCGCAAGTTCAGGGCGACGCTTGCCTCCTGGCGTCATCGGCAGATCACGACCGACCAAGCGGAGATGTTGTTCCGGGCCGCCCGCCGGCTGCCAGACAAGTATCCGGCAGCAGAGCACGTGCTCTTGGAGATCGTCGGCGACTCAGCTGACGAAACGGACCGGATGCTCGGCTACTGGACGCGCCAGGTCGACGAGGGCACGGTCGGGCCTGCCGCGCAGCTGCAGCGAAGGCGTCTCGACTACGGGCGGCGGCCCAACGGCATGATCGAGGGTGGGTTCGCGCTCACCGAGACCGCAGGTGAGGCCTTCATCGCCGCGTTGGACGCGGCCATGCCGCCCGCCGGCCCAGGCGACGACCGTAGCCCCCCTCAGAGACGACACGACGCCTTGGAGGACCTCGTCCGGGACTTCCTTCTCGGTGACACGCCGGCCGACGTCGGCGGAGAGCGGCCCCATGTCAACGTGATGGTGGACGTCGCCGCCCTGGAAGGTGTGGCAGGAGGTCTCCACCAGACCGAGGCCGGCCGAGTCCTCGACACCGAGACCATCCGTACGCTGGCCTGCGATTCCTCGGTAGCCCGCATCGTGTGGAAGGGGGAGTCGGAGATCCTCGACGTCGGACGCAGGACTCGGGTTGTCCCCACAGCCTTGCGTCGTGCGGTCATCGCCCGCGACCGGCACTGTGTGTGGAGAGGCTGCAACCGTCCGCCTCGATGGTGCGATGTCCATCACATCATCTCCTGGGCGGACGGCGGCGAAACCAGCCTCGGCAACCTGTGTCTTCTCTGCCGGTACCACCACACGCTCCTGCACGACCACCAGGGCGATCCCGCCGAGGTACTCGATGTGCAGGTGCCCGAACCCGTCGGCGCCCGACCTATCTAGGGTGGTCGCTTCCCCACCACCCTGCACAGTCTCGGGATAGGCCGACCCGACTGGTAGACGTCACGTCGAATCGTAGGATTGCCGGGTGACGTCCCCATCCGTGCAACTCGAGGCGGTCGACGTCCGATTCGGCAGAGTGCCGGTGCTCAGCCGGCTCTCGCTCGTCGTCCCCCGAGGGTCCTCAGTCGGTGTCGTCGGCCCCAACGGCTCAGGAAAGACCACGCTGCTGAGGCTCCTGGCGACTTTGCTCCCCCCGACCGGAGGCAACGGCTCGGTGCTGGGAGTGCGGCTGGGCACCCAGGCGGCTTATGCGGTCCGAGGAAGGATCGGGCTGATCGGCCACCGCCCAGCCGTCTACGGCGACCTCACGCTGGGGGAGAACCTCGGGTTCGTGGCACGCGTCATGGCCATGGACGTCGATCGGGCCCGCCTCGCCCTCGACATGGTGGGCCTGGCGAGGGCGAAGGACAGGAGAGCAGATCGCGCCTCCTGGGGCATGCAGCGCAGGCTCGAGTTCGCCAGGCTCCTCATGACCGAGCCGGAGCTCGTGCTGCTCGACGAGCCACACGCCGGCCTGGACCATGCAGCTGAAGCGTTGGTCGCGACGGTCGTCAGCCAGGTCAGGGCCCGCCAGGGAGCCGTTGTGCTGGCCTCACATCACGGGGACACGTTGACCGGGCTCATCGACGATGTCTATGAGCTTTCAGAGGGAGGCCTCGCCTCCGTGGCGAGGATCGGACCATGACCATGTCGTGGCGCCACATCTGGCAGATCGCCCTCAGGGACCTCAGGATCGAAGGAAGAGCAGGCGAGGTCCTCTTGCTGATCGTACCGTTCGGCGCAGCGCTGCTGGTGCTCTTCCCGATGGCTGTCGGCACCGATCGACCGCTGCTCTCGCAGATAGGATCAGGCCTCTTCTGGGCACTCGTGCTCGTGTTCGGGATCCTCATCGCCCTCCGCCAGAGCTCCCTGGAGACGGAAGCACACCGCGATCTGGTTGCCCTGCTCGGTGTCGACCCTGCCTCATCGTTCTTCGGCAAGGTGACCGCCACGGCCATCCTGCTGGTGTTGGAGCTGGTGCTCGCGCCTCTGACCATCGTGCTGTACCGGCCCGCCTCGGTCGATGGTTGGGGCTGGCTCGCCGCGACAGGGCTGCTCTTCGCGGCAGCGCTCTCCCTGCTCGCAACCCTCGCCGGCTCCGTCGTGACAGGGCTACGAACCAGGAGTGCCCTCGTTCCTCTGGTCGTCGTGCCGCTGTCGGTCCCCATGCTGCTTGCTGCCACCCAGACGACCGAGGCGTTGCGCCTTGGCCGAAGTATTGTGAGCTGGACGCTGCTGCAGATCCTCATGATTCTGCTTCTGGCCGTTCTGGGCGTTCTGACGGCCCGTCCACTCGAAGAGGCATCCCGATGAGATCACGGCCCTGGCTCGAAATCGCGGCAGGCGGCGGACTCGTAGCAGCGTTCGTGGCCGCGCTCGGCACACCCCCAGAAGAGGTCCAAGGAGACTTCGCCAAGATCATGTTCGTCCACGTGCCTTCTGCATGGCTCGCGTACCTGGCGTTCGCCGTGACCCTCGTGGCGAGCATCGTATGGCTCCTTCGCAGACACCCTCGTTGGGACAGGCTCGCCGGTTCGAGCGCCGAGGTAGGTGTTCTGTTCACCGGCCTGGCACTGCTCACGGGCATGATCTGGGGCAGGCCGACATGGGGCACCTGGTGGGAGTGGGGTGATGCCCGACTGACGACGACCGCCCTCATGTTCTTCGTGTACCTCGCCTACCTTGGTCTACGTCGTGCTGAGCGAGACAGGCAACGCAGAGCCGGCAGATCAGCGATTCTGGGAGTGGTCGCGTTCGTGATGGTCCCCATCGTGCACTACTCGGTGCTCTGGTGGAGGACGTTGCACCAGCCCCCTACGCTGCTGCGGCCCGGCACCGTGACGGACCCTGCCGCAACACCGATGGATCCCGCCTTCCGACTGCCACTGTTGCTCGGCGTGATCGCCTTCACCCTCGTATACGCCGCGTTGGTACGAGGTCGGATTCGGCTCGCCCGCTTGGAGGAGGAGTTGGAGGAGGCCTACGAACCCATCGCTTCTCGGGCGGTCGAGCCCCCTCGGCTGGAAGGGGCGCAGGATGTCTGACGGTTGGGTGCTGTTCGCGTACGCCGTCACATATGGAGCTCTGGCGCTCTATACGGCTTGGCTGATCGCCAGGATTCGGAGGACGCGCCGTCGCCTCGAGGAGACGTGACGTGGCCTATCGATGGTTCGTTCTGCCGGCGGTCGGCATGGCAGCCGTCGTCCTGGGAGTGCTCGTGTGGGGCGATCTCGGCGAGAACCTCGTCTTCTACCTGACGCCGACCGAGGCTGTCGAGCGCAGGGTCCAGTTTCCGGAAGGCGAGCGCTTTCGGCTGGGAGGCCTCGTCGTGGAGGGCAGCCTCGCCTCCGAAGGCGGAGAGATCACCTTTGCGGTCACGGATGGTGAGACGTCGATCGAGGTAGTGCACGTTGGGACGCCGCCCCAGCTGTTCCGAGAGAACATCGGCGTGATCGTCGAAGGGTCGTGGGAAGCCGACCGAGTCGCCTCCGACACGCTGATCGTCAAGCACGATGAGGAATACCGGGCTCCTGACGGAGATGGCCCATACGTCCCTCCATCGGGAGAAGCCACGGCTTCGACATGACAGCCTTGCTCGGAGTCGGAGGCATCTTCACGGCCCTGGGCGCCTCCTTCGCCCTCGTCATCACCGGTCTTCGCGTCTTTGTGGGCTCGAAGCCATCCGAAGCGCTCCGCACGCCCGTCCTCGCCCTCGTGGCAGGCGCTCTGGCCGCGCTGCTGGCCCTCGAGCTCGGCCTCCTTACCGACGACTTCTCGGTGGCCTACATCGCCAACCATCACCGCTCGACGACTCCCCTGGTCTTCACGATCGCCACCGCTTGGGCAGCCCTGGAGGGCAGCATCGTCCTCTGGGGCTTGGTGCTCTCTGGCTACGTGTTCTTCGTCTACCGCGCCTTCGCAGGGCGTGGCGACGACCGTCTCGGGGCGGGCGCGCTTGCGGTGATGGGCGTGGTGGCCGTGTTCTTCTTCGGGCTCATGGCGACGGTGGCGAACCCGTTCGAGGTGTGCACGCAGGCAGAAGAGGCCTTCTGTGCGAGCTCGAGTCCACTCCCATGGGCGGCGGCGGACGCCCCCCTCGAAGGACGCGGCCCCAATCCGCTGCTGCAGAACCACCTGCTCATGGCGGTACACCCCCAGGTTCTGTACCTCGGCTATGTCGGGATGACCGTCCCCTTCGCCTTCGCCATCTCTGCTCTCATGATGGGACACCCGGGAGCAGAGTGGATTCGGAGAACAAGGCGGTGGACGCTCCTGGCGTGGGCCTTCCTCACAGCAGGCATCGTGCTCGGGGGGTGGTGGTCGTACGAGGTCCTGGGCTGGGGCGGCTACTGGGCATGGGACCCCGTCGAGAACGCCTCGTTTCTCCCATGGCTCGTGAGCACCGCCTTTCTGCACTCGGCGGTCGTCCAGGCGAGAAGGGGCATGCTCCAGGCGTGGAACGTCATCCTCGTGATAGCCACGTTCTCGTTGACGATCCTCGGGACGTTTCTCACCCGCTCGGGCACGATCGCTTCGGTTCACAGCTTCACGCAGTCTGCGATCGGCCCCGCCCTCCTCGGGTTCCTCCTCGTCATCCTCATCGGGTCGCTTGGCTTGTTCGCGGCCAGGGCCCATCTCGTCACGTCGCCCCCCCGGCTCGACTCGCTGGCCAGTAGAGAGGGGCTCTTCCTGTTCAACAACCTGCTCCTGTCGGTCTTCGCATTCGCCGTGCTGACGGGCACGCTCTTCCCTCTGTTCGTCGAGGCGTTCTCAGGTGACCAGGTGTCGGTGGGCCGCCCGTTCTTCGACAGGATCGCCATCCCGCTCGCGCTCGTGCTGCTCCTGGCCATGGGGCTCGGCCCCGTGGCGCCGTATCGGGCGGCGCGACCGAGGGTCGTATGGGAGCGGATCAGGCTCCCGCTTCAGATCGCGCTCGCGCTCGGCGCGGCAGCCGTTCTCGCGGGCTACCGAAGCGTCGGTCTCGTCGCCGTGATCATCGCAGCAGCCTTCGTGGTAGCCGTCATCGTCCGCCTGCTGGTGAAGACCGCCACACAGAGGGCAGCCAAGGGAGACGAATCCGCCTGGCAGGCAGCGGGAGCCGTCCTCAGATCAGATCCCGGCTTCTGGGGAGGGCAACTCTCCCACATCGGCGTCGCCGTGCTGGCCGTCGGTATCGCCTTCTCGAGCGTCGAGGCCACCCGGCAGGTCGTCGAGCTGTCCGTGGGCGAGACGGCGAACGCGGTCGGCTTCGATCTCACCTATCGGTCTGGTTTCGCCCGGGACGAGCCGAGCCGCTCGGTCGTGGGTGCCAGCATCGACATCGAGCGGGAAGGACGCCTCGTGACGACCCTGGAGCCGCGCCTCAACCAGTACTTCGGTCAGTCACAGGCAGTGACCACCCCCGCCGTGACGACCTCGCTCTCAGGAGATCTCTACCTTTCGCTCCGGTCTATCGACGCCTCGGGCGTGACCATGGAGGTGTCGTGGTTCCCCCTCGTGTGGATGGTGTGGCTCGGCGGCCTCACTGCTGCCGCGGGAGGGTTGACGGCGCGCCTCGCACGCCCCGTGCGCGTCCGATCCCCCGAGGCCCATGCCTGACAGGCTCCGCTCGGTGCTCAGAGGCTTGCTGCTGGCAGTCCTGGCGTCCATCATCGTCGTGGGCATCGCCTCCGGCGGCGGGACGAATGTCGATCGCGTCGAGCAACTGGGGAGCCGAATACGGTGCCCAGTCTGCTCAGGCGAGTCCATCGCGGCGTCGCCTTCTGAGACCGCAAGAGCGATGATGGAGATCGTCGCGGAGCAGGTCGCATCCGGTGCGACAGACGCCCAGGTTCTCGCCTACTTCCAGGCCCGGTACGGGGACGTCATCCTGCTCGACCCTCCAGCCAGAGGCCCGGCGCTGCTGCTGTGGGTCCTGCCTGCGCTCGCCCTTGGAATTGGTGCCTTCCTGGCCGTGGGTCAGCTCAGGAAGAGCTCGGAGGAGCGGAGATGAGCGAGCAAGACGTCGCCCGCATCCGGCTCGAGGAGCAGCTGGCCCAAGCGCTCGAGGAGGTGCAGGAGCTCTCTGCTCAGGTGAGCTCAGGTGAGCTGGACGAACCGACCGCTCTGCGGCTCGAGACCGCCTCTCGCGAAGACATCGCCTCCTACGAGGCGCAGCTCGCAGCACTCGAAGAGGAAGAGACGCCCCGCCGTTCTCCCAAGCGCGCCGTAGCGGGAATCCTGATCGGCGTCGTCTCGGCAGGGCTGATCATCGTTCTCGCCTTCCAGTTCCTGGCGCCCCGGGCCACAGGGCCTCTCTCGGGCATCGCCGCGGAGCAAGCCGACCTCGAGACGATCTCCAACGAGGCGCTCGAGGCTGTCATCGCAGCCAACACCGACCATCCCCAGATCAACGGCATGCGACTGGCCCTCGCCGACCGGTACTTCTCCGAGGGCGACTACCGGGCTGCCCTCCCCCACTACCAGGCAGTGCTCGAAACGGAGGCGGAAAGCCAGGAGATGCCCGTGGCCCTCGCCAGGGTAGGGTGGATGTTCTAC
>CAZKJJ010000094.1:0-8030 GCA_964553055.1 uncultured Acidimicrobiia bacterium | reverse complement strand
CTTCGCGGTCGACCTGCCGCTGCCGTTCGACGTGGTGACGGAGTTCATCGCCACCGTCGGCCTGGCAGGCCTCTCAGCCACCGCGATCATGGGCGTGCTGGGCGTGTGGGCCGTGCAGCGTCTTGCACCCCCGCTGCGTTGGATCGAGCTCGAGCTACCGATCCTGTACGTGGTCTGGGCCCTCAGCTCCGCCTTCATCTTCGCCCTCTGAGCGGATCTCCTTCTCGTAGATCTGCATGGGGTCGAGCGAAAACCCCAGCCTGGCCAACGTCTCGTCGAGCCACGCCACGGAGGGCAGCATGAGACGGACCGTCTGCCCAAACAAGCCAAGGAGTGACGTGATGAGCCCCGGGGCCTGACGATGGTCGGTCTGGAGCCAGGGAACCCAGGCGCCCTCGTCTGAGGACTCGGCCATCACCCAGCCGTCCTGGCTCATCAGGAGCGTCCCTGATCCGGCCGAGGCAGTGAGGTCTTCGATGAACATCCTTCGCCACGTCCATCCGACGGGGAAGAGCCCGTGAGCCGACCTGGCGAGCTCACCTGCCGACCATGCACCGAACGCCGCCTCGACGTCTGCCACATCGGCGGGTTCGAGCCTCACCGAGGCGGCAGGGACGGTGCGATCTTCGATCCACCGGGTGTAGTTCCAGCCGCTGACCGATCGGAATCCCAGCTTGCGTACCTGACGCCACGCCGGTTCGTTCCAGTCCTCCACCGCCAGGCGGCCGACCACTGCCCCGCGGCCCCGTGCCCACGCCATGCAGAGGTCGTTGAGCTCGCTGGCGAGGCCGCGGCCCCTGTGCGAAGGTGCAACTCGTGCGGAGGCCAGCCACGCCTCGTTGGAGGACATCATCACGACTCTCACCAGGGCGACCGCGCGACCGTGGTCCTCTGCCACGAACACCTGGGTATCGGGGTCGTCCAGCCATCGGGGAAATTCGTCTCCGACGTAGTCGCCCCAGTCGAACGTGTCTCGGGTGAAGGAGGCGATCGCTTCGTGATCGCCTGGTGATGCGGTGCGCAGGTTCACAGCTACATCCGGTCGGGCACTTCGATGCCGAGCAGTCCGAGGAGCGTCTCGACGCACGAGAGCGTGGTGCGGACGAGATTGAGCCACGAGGCCCTGCGATCAGTGTCGCTCTCGCTGAGCACATGGCACTGGTCGTAGAAACGGCTGAACTGGTTGGTGATCTCGTAGGCGAGCTCGGCGACGAAGTTCGGCGCCCTGGCATCGATGCTCCTGGCGATCGTCTCTGGAATCGTGAGCAGCAGCAGACTGAGGTCCCGCTCCGTTGGATGCAACGGGACTGCCGTGGGACCTGCTGAGAACCCGCGCTGCTGGGCCTTTCGGAGTATCGATCGCATCCTCACGGCCCCGTACTGCAGGTAGGGCCCTGTTCGTCCTTCGAAGGACGTGAACCGGTCGAGGTCGAAGATGTAGTTGGATGTCCTGTGGTTGACGAGGTCTCCGAACTTGAGGGCCGCCAGACCAACCTTCCTCGCTATCTCCCTCTTCTCTTCGGCTGGGTACTCCGCTGCGATGTCCGCCTCGGCGAGACGCGAGGCCGCTGCTTCCTGCACCATGGCGATCACGTCTGAGAGAAGGACCACGCCACCCTCCCTGGTCCTGAAGGGCTTTCCGTTGGGTCCGTTGACGGTCCCGAACGACACATGCTCGAGCGCGACCCGAGGTGGAGCGATGCCTGTCTTTCGGGCAGCCCGGAAGAGCTGTTCGAAGTGGAGCGCTTGGCGAGCATCGACGACGTAGAGCAGCAGCTGCATCGAGAGGTCACGGACTCTCAGGTCGATGGTGGCGAGGTCTGTGGTGCTGTACAGGTAGCCACCGTCCGACCGAGTCAGCATGAGAGGGGGGATCTCCCTTCGGTCCCCTGGCTCCGCGACGGTGACCACGAGCGCTCCTTCGCTCTCCTCGGCGATGCCGCTCTCGCGGACACGACCGATCAGAGGCTCGAGCCTGTCCCGGACCGTGCTCTCTCCGTACCACAGGTCGAACGTCACTCCCAGAGCTTCGAAGTCAGAGCTGTGCGAGGCTCGTGATACCTCCGAGAAGTGCTCCCACAACGCGACGTAGCCAGGCCTTCCCTCCTGGAGCTCCTTGGTGGCGAGCCGCGCACGCTCGGAGATCTCCTGCTCAGCCGCCGCCCTGGCTGCCGCAGCCGGGTAGATGATCCCCAACTCGTCGATCGTCAGGGGTGGCGCCTCCGGGTATGGCCCCTCGTATTCCATATCGAAGTAGGGGAGGTCTGGCATGCGTCGCTGGAGTTCGACGATGAGCATCCCGATCGGAGTGCCCCAGTCGCCGATGTGGATGTCTCCTGTGACGTCGTGCCCTACGAACCGGAACAGACGCAGGAGGCTGTTGCCGATGATCGAGGCGCGCAGGTGACCGATGTGCAGCGCCTTCGAGATGTTGGGTCCCCCGTAGTCGATCAACACGCTCAGGGGCTGATCGACGGTGTGCACCCCACAGCGATCGCTCGCTGAGAGGTCGTCCATCCAGCCTGCGAGGTAGCGGTCATCGAGCGTCAGGTTGATGAATCCGGGCCCTGCGACGCTCGCCTCCGAAAACGGCTCGCGCTCTGGCAAGTGCTCGAGGACCCGCGAGGCGACCTCCCGCGGGTCCATGCCGGTCCTGTTGCCTTCCGAGAGGGCGCCGTTGCACTGGAACTGGCCGAGCTCAGGACGCTGTGAGCGAACGACCTCACCCGAGGCAGGGTCGTAGCCCGAGGCTTCGAACGCAGCAGCCAGAAGCTGCGTGAGTGCAGACAGCAGCGACATGGTGTTCTTCTCGAGGCCAAGGTACCGCGCCTGCAGCTCGTCGCGGAACCTCAGAAGCGTGCCAGAGCGCGAGCCCGCTCGACGATCCCCTCTGTCGAGGGCATGACCATCTCCTCCAGAACGCCTGAGAACGGGAACGTGGGAACCTCGGGACTCGCATAGCGGGTCACAGGCGCGTCGAGCCATTCGAAGGCCTTGGCAGCGATCTGGGCTGCTATCTCGGCTCCGAAACCCGCGAACTCGTTGTCCTCGTGGACGATCAGTGCCCTGCCCGTCTTGCGGACCGAAGCTTCCACCGTTGGCCAGTCGAAGGGCCTGATCGACCGCAGGTCGATCAGCTCGGCGGAGATCCCGTCCTCTGCGAGCTGCCGTACGGCTTCGTGGGACAGGTACGCCATCGTTCCGTAGGCGATGATGGTGACGTGGGTGCCCAGGGAGCGCAGTACCGCCTTTCCGAAGGGAACCCGGTGCTCGCCTGGCGGGTAGGGACCCTGTTGCAGCCGGTAGAGCTTCTTCGGCTCGAGGAACATGACGGGGTCCGGGTCCTCGACCGCCTCCCACAGGAGCCCCTTGGCGTCAGCGGGCGTCGAGGGAATGACGACCTTCAGTCCCGGTACGTGTGCGTAGAACCCCTCGATGGACTGCGAGTGGTAGAGCGCCCCGTGGATTCCACCTCCGTACGGCGCCCTGATCACGATCGGGCAAGACCAGTCCCCTGCCGTTCGGTAATGCATCCGTGCCGCCTCGGAGACGATCTGGTCGAAGGCGGGATGGATGAAGTCTGCGAACTGGATCTCGGGTAGAGGGCGCTTCCCCGCCGCCGCCATGCCGACGGCCAAGCCGACGATGAGCGACTCGGCCAATGGGGCGTTGAATGACCGGTCCGCCCCGAAGGCCTCGGTCAAGCCTTCGCTGGCCTTGAAGACGCCTCCCTTCGGGTCTGCGACGTCCTCTCCGAACACGACCGTATCGGGATGGGCTGCCATCACCTCGTGCAGCGTTCGATTGATGGCGCCAATGAGGTTCACGGTCTCGCCGAGAGGATCCTTCTCTGGCGTCGTCGCGGGCTGACGTGGGACGATCGGCTTGGCGTACACACCGGACAAGGCGTCGTCCGGGTCTGAGGCTGCCTCGGCTGCCCTGACAGCCTCTGCCACCTCCGCGGTCACCTGCTCATCGATCGCGCTCTCCTCGTCCTCTGTCAGGAGACGGTGCTCCGCCAGGTACTGGCGGAGGAGCAGCAGCGGATCTCTTCTCCTCCACTGCTCTACCTCGTCACGAGTCCGGTAGAGCTTGTCGTCATCGTCTGACGTGTGCGCGTAGTACCGATACGTCTGGGCTTCGATGAGGCTCGGCCCGCCGCCGGCACGGGCCCGCTCGACTGCCTCCCCCATCACCGTGTACACGGCGAGTACGTCGTTGCCGTCGACCGAGACGCCTGGCATTCCGTAGCCCTCCCCGCGTGCGGCCAGGCTTCCCGCAACTTCCTCAGCCTCCGGCACCGAGATGGCATACCGGTTGTTCTCGACCACGCAGATCAGAGGAAGCCCGTGGATGCCTGCGAAGTTCATCGCTTCGTGCCAGTCCCCTTCGGAGGTGGCACCTTCGCCGCTGTAAGCCACGACGACCCCTGGCTTTCCGTCAGAGCGGAGCGCGTACGCGATGCCGGCAGCGTGGGGAAACTGGGTAGCGATAGGTGAAGAATGAGACAGGATTCTGAGCCGTTTGGAGGACCAGTGGTTTGGCATCTGCCGGCCTCCGGAGGACGGATCGGACTTCTTGGAGAAGACGCCGAGGAAGAGCTCCTCTGGGGTCATACCCCATGCGAGGACGACGCCGACGTCGCGGTAGTAGGGGAGGCACCAGTCGACCTCGGGATCGAGCGCGGCAACCGTCGCGACCTGGGTGGCCTCGTGCCCCGATGCGGAGACCACGAAGGGAGCCCTTCCCTGCCGGTTGAGCGTCCACATGCGGTCGTCCACGCGTCTGGCCATGAGCATCGTGCGGTAGATGCCAACGAGATCCTGGTCAGACAGGCCGAGGTCGGTGTGATCGGACGTCGCCAGGCTGATCGCCGTGTCCGCCCCGGCTCGCGGGACGCTCGTCACGTGATTCCTGCGCGCGCCCGCTCGATTCGCCGCTTGCCCATGGAGACGGCCGCCTCGTGGGGAAGCAAACCCTCCCGCTTCGCGGTCTTCAGAATCCCCAGCACCGTGTCTCTGATGCCGTCGATCCGGGCCGCGGCCCGCTCGATGTCGTAGCCACCCAGCTCGATGGCGACGTTGATGACCCCACCCGAGTTCACAACGAAGTCCGGTGCGTAGAGGATCCCCCTCTCCGCGAGCTCGTGAGCGTGGCGGTCCTCATGCAGCTGATTGTTGGCGCTGCCCACGATCGCGGTGCAGCGAAGCTGCGGGATCGTGTGATCGTTGAGCACGCCTCCGAGCGCGCAAGGGGCGAAGATGTCGCAATCGACGGCGTAGATGTCCTCGGGCTCGACAGCCTTGGCGCCCAGGTCCTCTACTGCACGCTTGATGGCAGGTGGATACATGTCCGTCACGACGAGCTCTGCGCCTTGCTCGGAGAGACGGCGTGCGTAGTCGTAGCCCACCTTGCCAACTCCCTGAACCGCCACCCTGCGCCCCGTGAAATCCTCTGAGCCGTTGGCCCATCCCAGCACGGCCCTGGCGGCAGCCATCAGACCTCGGGCTGTGGCAGGAGAGGGATCGCCCGAGCCTCCCGTCTCGCTGCTCTTGCCGACCGCCCAACGCGTGCGTCGCGCGACGACGTCCATGTCCTGCGGGGTGGTCCCGATGTCCTCGGCTGTTATGTAACGCCCTCCGAGGCTTTCGACCAGTTTCCCGAACGACTCCAGGAGCACGTCGGTCTTGCTCTTCCGGAAGTCACCGATGATCACAGACTTCCCGCCGCCGAGGTCCAGACCGGCCACCGAGTTCTTCAGGGTCATCGCATGCGAGAGTCGGAGCACGTCGTAGAGGGCCTGATCCTCGTCTTCGTACGGATAGAAACGGGCCCCGCCGAGAGCGGGGCCGAGGGTGGTGTCGTGAACTGCGATGATGCTCCGTAGACCTGAAGCCGGGTCCTGGCCGAAGAGCACCAGCTCATGGCCATGTAGGCCGATCTGGCTGAATACCCCCATGTGGACCGGGCTCCCTTCGAAGGTCACCCCCAGTCTACCGCGCCAGGGGTGGGGGACTCCGCTGTGGCGCGAGGGTTACGATGTGCAACGTGATCACCGCGACCGCCCATCTCCGCATGTACATCGAGGAGATCCAGTTCCAGCGGGCAGGTGGGAGGAAGGTGGCGCCGAAGCTGGACCTCTCGGAGTTGGGACTCCTCGGGGAGAACCCCGACGGCGAGGACCTCCTGGTGGAGTGGTCGGGGAGGGCCTTCGTGTGTCCTCGCAACACCCGAATCAGGATGCTGGAGGGCGTGCTCGCGTTCTACAACGCCTATGCATCGGCGGGAAGCTCGCTGATCGTGCCTGAGCGGGTGGCCCAACGGGCCGCCGAAGAGTTGGTTCGCCTCACGAAAGCGGGCCCTGCCGCCAAGTCGCATATCCTCACGACGGCGTGGTTCATCCCGCTTCGCTGGTTCGTGCCGTTCGCTCCCGAGGAACGGGAGGTGCTCGGAGGCGAAGACGTGTCAGGCATCCGGTACCGGACGAGCGCCGTCGGAGCCAGAAAGCGGCTGCAGCGGGCTCTGAAGGCTCTGCGACTCTCTGGCCTCGACGACAACGTCGTGCAACAGGTGGACGACCTGGCTGAGTGGGTGGCAGGCTTTCCGCGGGGCTCGATGCTCGAGCTCGACTACGGGACAGTGGCCGCCCTGTTCAGCGCGCCCGATCTGGTGCTCGACGAGACCGCAGCTGACGTATGGGCATCCATCGCAGCTCTGGAGCGAGGGGACGTCGAAGAGGCGGGGGAGCACTACGGCGCGGCCGCTTCCCGATGGGCGACGGCCATCGCGGTGACCTTCTCCAACTAGGCGCTCAAGGGCCTGGAGCTTCGGCCTCGCTGAGTGGCTCCCTGATCGTGACTGCCGCGATCAGAGCCCCGAGCAGCAGCAGCCCCACGCAGATGTACATCGAGGTGGCGTAGCCCTCCGAGTAGGCGCCGCCTTCGACGGTCTCGAGGCCGCCCAGCCCCGCCGCCAAGGGAATCAGAACGATGGCGAGGAGCCCCGCCAACCGTGCCACCGAGTTGTTGAGACCGGATGCCAGGCCAACGTGCTGCTGGGAGACGGCGGCAAGGACGGTGGCAGTCAAAGGAGCGACCAGCAGCCCGATACCAAGCCCGTAGATGGTGACGCCTGGGAGGATGCCCGTCGGATACCCCGTGGCGGCGCCGACGCCCGCCAACAGAAGCACTCCCACGGCAGAGACGATCGCCCCGACGACCATGGGGAGTCGAGGCCCAATCCGGGTCGCCAGTCTGCCTGCGACCGGCGACAGGACGACGAGCAGGAAGGTGACGGGGACCGCAGCCATCCCCGCGGCGAGTGCGCTGTACCCGACCACGTTCTGTAGCTGGAGGTTGAGGAAGAACAGGGAGCCGGAGAGGACCGCGTACACGGCCAGGGTGTAGAGGTTCGCTCCTGTGAACTGCAACGACCTGAAGATGCGGAATGGCAGCATCGGCTTGGCGGTCCTCGACTCGATGAAGCCGAACGCCATCAAGGCGACGGCCCCGACGACCAGGCTTGCGACGACCCACGGGTCGCTCCATCCGCGGGCCGGTCCCTCGATGAGACCGAAGACGAGGGCGCCCAGGCCGACCGTGGCTGAGACACCTCCGGCCAGGTCCGGTCTCGCCTTCGGGTCACGGTACGGCTCCGGTATGAACCAGAGGGCCAGCACGACTGCAGGGGCTGCTATCAGGGGGTTGACCAGGAACACGAGCCGCCAGGAGACGAGATCGGTCAGCCAACCGCCGAGAAACGGGCCAACCAGGGACGTCACGCCTGAGAACCCAGACCAAATCCCGATGGCGAAAGCCCGATCGCCTGGCACGAAGACGGCCTGGATGAGGGCCAGGCTGTTTGGCACCATCAACGCGGCCCCAGTGCCCTGCACGATCCGGAAGATCGTGAGGCTCGTGACCGACCAGGCGAGCCCACAGAGGACGGAGGCAGCTCCGAACCACAGCGCTCCGATGACGAACATCCTTCGCTTCCCGTAGAGGTCGCCTGCGGAGCCACCTACGAGCACG
>CAZKJJ010000093.1:0-8164 GCA_964553055.1 uncultured Acidimicrobiia bacterium | reverse complement strand
AGTCCTGCCGCGTCCGAAACGCACAAGTAGGCAGTCCCGCCAGGGAGGCTCCTGCTGCGGCGCAGGGGTGTTCGCGTCTCGCGGTCGATGGCGTCGCGCTGTGCCGAGAGCCGGGCCTCCTCCAGGAGCCCTCCCGAGGAGATCGGGCTGTGCGCAGGATCTGCCACCACGTCGTCGCGCTCGGAGGCAGCAGACCGAAAGGCCTCGAGGAGGAGATGGCTGAACAGCGGGTCTGAGAAGTCCGATGGGGGATCGAGCTGCTCGAAGATCCAGGTGGCTGCGAGGGTCAGGAAACCCTGAGAGTTGGGAGGAATCGTCCACGCCCTCACGCCATGCACGTCGAGCCCGAGGGGTTCCACCCAGTCTGCCTGACCGCGCTCGAGGTCGGCAGGCGTGAGCACACCTGCTGTGGCCTCACAGATGGCGCTCCCTGCTTCTCCCTGGTAGAAGGCGGAACGGCCTCCAGAAGCCAGGGACCGGAGGGTGGCGGCCAGGTCGGAGCGGACCAGCCGGCTCCCCGCACGGGGCGGCTCCGCACCCTGGAGCAGCCCACCTGCCTGCCTCCGGTCAGACAGCCTCTCTGCGAGCGAGGTGAGCGCCGAAGCCAGGCTTGCCGACACGGGAAACCCTGCCTCGGCGTGTTCGAGGGCGGGCGCCAGGACGGTCTCGAGCCGCATCGTTCCGTGCCGTTCCAGGAGGGCGGCCCAGCCGTCTACACACCCCGGCACCGTCACCGCTGCCGGGTGCGCGTATGGGACAGAGGCGTGGCCCTCTTTCCTCAGTGCTGCGGCATCGACGCCTGAGCCCGCTCTTCCGGATGCGTTGAGGCAGGTGGGCTCTTCGAAGCCCGGTCCGTGGACGAGGGCGAAGAGGTCACCGCCGATGCCACACGTCTCAGGTACCACCACTCCAAGGACGGCGTTGGCCGCGACCGCGGCGTCCACGGCGTTGCCTCCTTCGATCAGGGTCCGATGTGCGGCGACCGTGGCGAGGTAGTGCGGTGTCGCGACGGCGTGCCCGAACCCCGAGAGGTGAGACGTCATCCTGGTGTGGCAGCCAGGAGGACCTTCTCGTCGACCCAGGACTGCACGCCCTCCGGACCGAACGAGACATGGTGCAGGTCCTTCACGTCGGTGGGGGCTTCCACGAACGCCTGCTCGACGAGCGCCACAGTCTCCTGGCTCGGATCCGTGCGACCGAGCCAGTCTGCGAAGCTCTTGTGCCTTTCGATGGTCAGCGTCTCCAGCACGTGAAAACCTGCGGTGTCGAGGGCCTGTCGCCACTCCGAGAGCGTGTAGCTGCGGACGTGTGAGGGGTCGCGGAGTCGCTCCACCCGGTTGAGCCATGCGTCCGTGGCGGGATCGGCGATGTTGTCGGTCACCACGAGCAAGCCTCCGAAGCTCAGCACCCTCCTGCTCTCAGCGAGGAACCCTGACAGGCCAGGGAAGTGATGAGGCGCGATACGACAGGACACGACGGCGATGGATCGCGCCCTCACCGGTTGGTTGGAGGCCTCAGCTACAGCCCAGAGCACGCCTCTCGAGGGTACCGAGCAGGCGACTGCGATCATCTCTGGCGTGATGTCGGTCCCCAGCACCTTTCGCCCGGTCTCAGCCAGCCTCCTGGCGGTGTGGCCGGCTCCCGTGGCGATGTCCAACACCGGGCCTGGCGGGGCTCCCTCAGCCCACGACGCCATCCAGTCGAGCTCCTCGCCGGATCTGTGGGCTTCGCTGCTCAGGTAGGCACCTGCCGCCCTTCCGAACGTGCTCTGCGGGGTGGCGCTCGGGGCGGACGGATCCACCGCTCAGCGGCGCAGGTGGGGAACGTGCCGGTTCATGGCGTCGAGGACGGCCCGTACCGTCGCCTGTGAGGGATCGGAGCCGACGAGCGCAGACCCGATGAGGAGGCGCTCTTCGCCCCCTTGGACCATGACGATCATGGCGAGCGCCACCTGCCTGCTCGAGATGGTGGGCGTCTCGATGGTGGCCAGCGCCAGCCCCACAGCTTCGTCGCTGATGGCGTTCTCGAGGGCTCGCACCGTCGCCTCACCGACCAGGCGCTGCCTGGTCGTCTGAGAGCTGGGTCCTGACGCCTCCCCCGTGAACAGGGTGTTCTGCCAGCTCAGCGTGACCGCGACCTTGGTGTGAGACCCGGCAGGCGTCTGCGTGATGTCGAGAATGGCAGGGCGGTCGCTGCGGCCGATGTCCTCGCTCTCGATCTGGACCACCGAGACGGTACGCCTGTCGATGTTGACACCGAAGGCGGCCATCGCCAGCGACTGGACGTCTCTCACGACCTGCTTGGCAGGCTTGCCGGGACCCGAGAGCACGTGCACCTCCGAGATGCCGCCGTTGCTCTCGACGATCCGCACCGCGTCGACCGTCGGGAGCCTGCACAAGGTCTCTTCGAGTTCCCGATAGCGCACGCGGTCACAGTAGCCGAACGTCTGTTGGATGCGTCTCCGCCGCCGACCAGCGCGCCGGGTCCCGCACGTCGGGGAGCGAAGGCGACCTGATCACGAGCATCAGCCGGGGCGGTGGCCGGTATTCGCCCCTCGGCAAGGGCTCGGAGGCCGCGAATTCGCGCTTGGGCGTCCGCCCGGCGGATGGTAGCTTGTGGTGGTGCGACGACCACGCTGAGTGGTCAAGAAGTCACCGGGCGGGTTCAGGCGCGCTGCCTCCCCTCCCGACGCTCGGAGCACTTGGGCGAGTTGGGGGATCTCCGACTGACAACTTGAGGTTTCCCGGCGGAGGCCGGGAAACGAGGACGCCCGGGCTGCTCGCTCTTCGAGTTTCCCTAGCGAAGCGGTTGCTGACGGATTCGCCCATTTCCGGCGGTCCGAATCACATCCCTTTGGGAGGACTCACTGAAGCGCACTCTGGTACGGCTGCTGGCAATCGCTGGCAGCTTGGCGACATTGATCGTCGTAGGAAGCGCAGGGTTCAGAATCGACTGAGCGAGCACCCGGGCGCTCCTCAGGACAGGGCTGAGGAGGTCGAGACAGGTGCAGCGGCTAGAGGGCAGGAAGGTCCGCCTCGCGGTGCTCTACGCGGCGGCGGGTGCCGCCTGCCTGATCGGCCTGGCGTTCCACCAGCGATTCCCGCCACTCTCGGTATGGATACCGTTCGCAGCCGCGTTCGCGTTCTTGGAGTGGCGGTCGGTCGAGGTCAACGAGCGGCTCAAGGCCAGCCCCTCGGTCATGGTGGCGCTCGTGGCGGGAGTCGTGTTCGGACACGGGTCTGCCGCCCTGGGGATGGCTGCGCTCGGTGCGCTCGGCATGTTCAACCAGAGGGACATTCGCGAGCGGAGGGTGCTGGTGCCGATGATGAACTTCGGCCAGTACGTGATCACCGAGACGATCGCGGGCCTGGTGCTCGAGCCGTTCCTGACGTCCTTCGGTCCCTGGGACACCGCCGACGTCGCCCTCGCCTCGGTGGGTGCGGCCTTGGCGGCCGGGGTGCACGCCTCGGTGAACCTCGGCCTGGTGGCCTACGGGGTGAGGACCCTCTACGCAGACCGCAGGATGCGGCCGTGGTCAGGCCTCGGCGAGCTGGTGCCTTCGCACATCGTGATGGGAGCACTGGGAGGCCTGCTCGGCGCCACCTACCACCTCGAGCCGACGATCCTGCCGCTGATCTTCGTGGTGTTCGTGATCGGCTACCTGTCCTTCGCCTCCTACGGCGACCTCAGGGAGGCTCACGAGGCGACCTTGCGGGGCTTCATCAAGGCGCTCGAGGCGAAAGACCTGTACACCCGCGGTCACACCGAGCGGGTGGCCTACTTCACCCAGCTGATCGGCAAGGAGCTGGGGTTCTCGGGCACGAGGATCGAGCAGCTCCGCTGGGCGGCTCTCATCCACGACGTAGGCAAGCTGGCGGTGCCCCGCGAGCTGATCCGCAAGAAGGGCAGGCTCAGCCCCGAGGAGTACGAGGAGATGCAGCGCCACGCCCACGTCGTCGAGGACATCCTGGCCGAGGTGGAGTTCCTGAGGCCGATGGTGGAGATCGCCTCGAGCCACCACTCCCACTACAACGGCGAGGGGTACGGGGGCAGCGGTCACACGGAGGGGGCCACGCCTTCCCCTGAAGCGAGGATCTTGGCGGTGGCGGACGCCTTCGACGCCATGACGAGCACCAGGACCTACCGGATGGCGCTCACGCAGGAGTTCGCGTTCTCTGAGCTACGGCGCAATGCAGGCACCCAATTCGACCCCGAGGTGGTCGACGCGCTCCAGCAGGCGCTCGACAAGGCAGGTGAGCGCTATGGGTCACCTGACCTGGCCGACGAGGCCAGAGCCCGCAGGATGGCGGAGCTCGACTCGGACGCAGTGGCGAGACCCGTCAGAGAGAGGGAGTGGCTGTGAGGCGCCTCGCCTGGCGCTCGACCCGTGTCCTCCCATGGCTGTGGGCGGGAGCCCTGGTGGCGTTCGTCATGCTGACGACCGGCTTCACGTGGGAGGTCGGGGTCGGGGCGCTCGTCCTGGCCGCGGGCTGGCTGGTCTCGGTCCCCTCGCTCTCGGGGCACAGGTTCTCACTGGCCTTCGCGGTGGCCGCGGCCTTTCCTTTGCTCTATCGGGATGGGGAAGGCTTCTCGGGGCCTGTGTCGCTCGATCTGGCTCTCTCGGCTGCCGCCTCGGGCCTTCTGGTGATGTGGCTGATCGAGGTGCTTCGACAGGAGGCAGACGTCGAGGTGTTCGCCTCGCTGGTACGCCAGACGCTCGGCGTAGCCGTGTTCCTGATCTCGGATGCGGCGCTCGCCGAGCAGCTGTCGACGGTTGGTGCCTGGCAGCAGCAGGGATTCGCAGCCGAGCTGCTGGCACTGGCCGTCGCAGGACTCACCTGGTTCCTGGTCGAGACCTTTCTCTGGGCCTACCTGACATTCGCACGGTCCCAGCTGTCGAGGCGGTACCTGTGGACCGTTGCCCTCCGCGACTGGCCGGTGGCCGCCAGCCTCCTCGCCACGGGAGCGCTCTTCGGGGTGGCGTTTCCCACGATCGGTCTGGCGGCCCTGGTCGTGGCGCTGATCCCATACGGGTTCGTGCACGTGGCGTTCCACCGCTACCACGAGGCGCGCGGCACCTACGCCCAGACGATCAGAGCGTTGGCCAGGATCCCCGAAGTGGCAGGTCTGTCCCCGGACGGGCACAGCGACAGGACGGCCGACCTCGCGGTCGCCATAGGGCAAGAGCTGGGGCTGAGCCCCGATCACGTGACCGAGCTCGGCTACGCGGCTCTGATGCACGACATCGGCAGGATCACGCTCAACGAGCCGAGCATCATCGAGAAGGGCTACACGGAGGACGACATCGCCCGCTGGGGAGCCGAGATCGTTTCGGAGGCTCCGTACCTGAGCGAGGTGGCCGAACTGGTCCGCAACCAGCACAGCCCTTACAGGAGGCCAGGTGAGCAGGAGGACACGTCACTGCTGGTCAGCTCGAAGATCATCAAGGTCGCCTCCGCCTACGACCAGGCGATCACCGACAGGGGCATGTCTGCGCTCGAGGCGCTCGAGATCCTCCACAGGGGCGCGGCCTACGACTACGACCCCCAGGTCGTGCAGGCGGTGCGGAGGGTGTTGGTCCGTCGTGAGGTGGTCGCCAACTAGCGCCCTACCGCGGACCCGCTCTTGGAGCGGGCGCCGCGCTTGAACCATCGGACGGGCCTCCGGAGCTCGGACTCCAAGAAGACGCCGAGACCGACGGCCAGGAACACGTCTCCGAGTGAGATCACCGTACCGATCCCGAGCAGGCGGAGCGGGATGACGTCCCCCAGGCTCGGAACCCAAGTCTCGGCGTCCATGACCACGTGCTTGTAGTCGTCGAAGCTGACCTCCGCCTCGTACTCGGAGGCCACCTGGGCCGCTTCGGTCAGGACGGGCATGCCACCGTTCAGGGCGATCACCGTGAAGTTCATGAGGATCCCTATCCCGGCCAGCCACATGCCAGCCTTGTCCCGGTTCAGCAGGACCAGAACCAGCAGCGGGACGAACGACACCAAGACCAGACCGACGCCCACCTGGGTCGACCAGTCTGCGTCCTCTGGTAGGAAGTTGGAGGCCACCTGGAGACCGAAGCCGAGGACGAGCAGCCACCAGGCCCTGAGTCGGATCTCGGCGAGGTTGATGAGCCTGCCGCCTCGGAGGAGGGCTACCACGATCGAAACAAACAAGACGAAGGCGAGCCACTCCATCGGGCGAACCGTACCAGGGAGGCGGGTAGCGTAACCATCCCCCAGAGGAGGTCTTCTTGGCGGTCCGTCTCGAGATCGGCCCTCCCCGCGCCACGATCACGCTGGACGATCCTCAGCGGCGCAACCCGCTCTCGACGGAGGGGATATCACAGGTCCAGGAGGCGCTGCGGGAGGCGAGCGGGAGGAGCGAGGTGAGGGTCGTCGTCTTCACGGGGGCGGGAGATCGGGTGTTCTCGGCGGGAGGCGACCTGCGACAGGGTTTCGTCGACGAGGAGGGAAGGCACGAGGAACGGAGAGCGCTGGTCGATCTCTTCGTCGGGATGAGGGCATGCGGCAAGCCGACCGTGGCCAGGGTCAACGGGCATGCGCTGGCAGGGGGCTTCGGGCTGGCTGCGGCGTGCGACATCGTCGTGGCAGTCGAGACCGCCCGCTTCGGCACCCCCGAGATCGATGTGGGTCTGTGGCCGATGATGATCACCGGCGTCCTGCAACGGGTCATGCCACGCAAGGCCCTGTTGGAGCTGATGATGACAGGCAGGCTGATCACAGCACAGGAGGCGCAGCAGCTCGGGGTGGTGTCCAGAGTGGTCCCCGCAGCCCAATTGGACGCGACCGTGGACGCCGTCGTCGAGACCCTCGCCTCGAAGAGCCAGGCGGTGCTGCGGCTGGGTAGGGACGCTTTCTACGAGGTCGAGGACCTGGACTTCATCGCAGCGCTGGACGTGCTCCACACACGCCTCGGGGAGGTGACAGCGACCGAGGACGCCCGGGAGGGGGTCCAGGCGTTCCTGGAGAAGCGAGCGCCGAGGTGGAAGGACCGCTGAGAGGGTTTCCTGTCAATCGAGGCCCCGGTTTTCGACGTCTCCATCGAAACCGGAGAGACTCAGAGGTAGACCCCGCCCGGGTACTCCGTCTGCTCCTCCTCTTCCTCCCCCTTCTCGAGCTGAGGCCTGCGCATCTCTGCAAGCTGGTGCTGGGCGACGAGCTGCTTGCTGACCAACGAAGCCTGGATCCCTGCGAACAGCCCCTCCAGCCAGCCGACGAGCTGCGCCTGGGCGACCCTGAGCTCGGCGTCGCTGGGCTCGCCTGACAGGGGCAGGAACATGTCCACCAGCTCCTCCTGGAGGTCCTCGGAGAGGACCTCCTTCATCTCCCGAAGCGTCCTGCCGTGGATCTCGATGAGCCGGTCTCTGCCGGCCTGGTCGAGTTCGGCCTCCCTGACCTCGGACAACATCGCCCTGGTCATCGCTGCGATACGGATCAGCTTCGAAGGCTGAGTGACCGCCGAGCGCAGCCCACGGTTGGACTCTTCGACGTGATCAGGCCGCCTCGGTTGGTCCGCCTTCGGTTGGTCCGTTCTCGGTTCCTCGGTCTCGGCCTGTTCTGACTTCTGGTGCTCTGCCATTGGCTGCTGCGCCTTGGGTTCCGTTGCCATCGATCCTGAGTGTACCGAGCCTGCCTGGCCTTCCGTCGAGCTCGCTTCGCCGGCCAGCCCCATTGTCTTTCGATACTCGGCGACGTACGATGCTCGAAGACGGGATGTGAAGGAGACGAGTGGCCGACGACTATCCGCCGATCCTGGATGCGGCCCAGGCAGCGGAGCTGCTGGGAATGAACGTGCAGGTGGTCCGCAAGATGGCGCGCGAGGGACAGCTGCCGGCCTATCGGCTGCCAGGCGGAAGGACCTTCAAGTTCTTCCGTGACGAGATCATCGACTTCGTCAAGGCCCATCCGGTGGAGCCGGTCCGCGACGAGTCCTGACCACCGCCGCGATCGCTCCGAGCGGCAGGTAGCTGTCACGACCCGTGGCGTCCGAGAGGACGACATGATCGGAAGCGACGACCTCGAGCCGGCCACCGATCTGCGCCTCCGTGGGGGAGAGGATGAGGATGACTGGCTCGCCCGTCTGCTCGAACTCCGCCAGGCGCGCCCGGAAGGACCGCGAGCCAGGGCCCATCGCCAGTCCCCCTCGAGCC
>CAZKJJ010000092.1:0-8214 GCA_964553055.1 uncultured Acidimicrobiia bacterium | reverse complement strand
CTGTGATCTCGAAGAACCGATCCATCGCGCTCTGGACGAGGTCGGGCGCTGCCGCATAGAAGGGGTTGGCTGCCTCCCTGCTCTGGAAGAACACGTCAGGGTTCTGGGCCGTGCCTCTGATCACCGGATCGTCGGGGGTGAGCCTTCGGTCCCGGTGGGCCCTGATCTGGTCTCTGCGCACGAGCTGCCGCAGGTCCGAGGGGTTCAGCATCTCGATCTGATTCACCTCGTGCGAGGTGCGGAACCCGTCGAAGAAGTGGATGAACGGGAGCCTCGTCTCCAGCGTGGCGGCGTGGGCGATCGACGCCAGGTCGTGAGCTTCCTGAACGGATGAGGATGCCAGGATCCCGAATCCCGTTGCTCGGGCAGCCATCACGTCGCTGTGATCGCCGAAGATCGAGAGGGCGTGCGTGGCAACCGTCCTGGAGGCGACATGGATGACGAGGGGCGTCAATTCCCCTGCGATCTTGTACATGTTGGGGACCATGAGCAGGAGCCCCTGGCTGGCGGTGAACGTGGTCGCCAGGGCCCCTGCCTGGATGGCGCCGTGCATGGCGCCTGCGGCCCCTCCTTCGCTTTGCATCTCGACGACCTCAGGCGCTGCTCCCCAGATGTTGAGCCGTCCTTCCGCAGCCCAGCCGTCCGCGAGCTCGCCCATGGGCGAAGAGGGCGTGATCGGGTAGATGGCGATCACCTCGCTGGCGGCGTACGCGACCTCGGCTGCCGCCTCGTTGCCGTCGACGATCCGCTTGACCATGGGTGGGCATATGTTGCGCATCGACTGCGCTCGGGCGTTAGGCCCTTTGGTCCCTCGGCCTTGGGCCGATCGCACCTCAGCGCTGCCAGGGTCCCGGACGCTCAGAACAGCGTTCCGAGGGCCCAAGCGAGGCGCTCGTACTGCGAACGGTGGTTGTACAGCTGAGCTGAGATCCGGATGAGCCGCCTCGGCCAGGCGGGCCACGGAATGATCGGCACCTCGATGTGCCATCGAGCCAACAGCTCCTCCTGCAGGGGATCTGTGTAGAGCGCAGATCGGGGTGCCTGGCCCCCCCGGGCGTCTGGGATGGGGACAGCGGCAAGCGAGCCGATCATCTCGTCTGGTGCTGGATGAGGAGCCCCGAGCGCCTCGCACATCAGATCCCGGCCCTCGAGGGCGAGGCCACGGTTGGCGGCCAGGACCTCCGGCCAGCCTCCTGCGAGGAGGCCTTCCATGAAGTCCAGTGCGGTAGGAACCGCGAGGTGAGCCGACGGATCGGACGTTCCCGTCCAGTCGAAGAGCAGCCGAAACCTCGAGCGGTCCGTGCGCGTCGAGTTGGCGCCGTGGCTGATGGAGGTCGGCACGATGGAGTCCTCGAGACCCTTTCGGACGTACAGGAAGCCTGAGCCCTTGGGCGCACAGAGCCACTTGTGGCAGTTTCCCGCGTAGTAGGCGGCGCCCAGTTGTGTGAGGTCGACGGGGACCATGCCAGGGGCGTGGGCGCCGTCGACCAGCGTCTCGATCCCTCGCGAACGCAGTCGGCGCACGATGTCATCGATGGGGAAGACCAGACCCGTCTGGGACGTGACGTGGTCGATGAGCGCGAGGCGCGTGCGCTCGGAGGCCGCGGCTTCGATCACCTGCGTGACCGCGGCAGGATCTTCCAGGGGAAACGGAACGTGCGCCACGACGACGGTGGCTCCTGTCTGTGAGGCGACGTAGTCGAGTGCGTTTCGACAGGCGTTGTAGGCATGGTCTGTCGTGAGGAGCTCGTCGCCTGGCCGGAACTGGAGCGACCGCAGCACGGCGTTTATGCCTGCTGTGGCATTGGGAACCCACACCAGCGCCTCGACGTCTGCCACGAGGAACATCGCCAGTCTCGCCAAGGCCGCGTCGAGGTATCCCTCGAGCCTTCTGACGGTGAACTCCACAGGTTGTCGCTCCATTTCGGCCCGCCACCGCGTCTGTTCCTCGAGGACGGGAACGGGGCAGGCGCCGAAAGAGCCGTGATTCAGGAAGACCACCTCGGGGTCGAGGCTCCAGTACCGGGAGATGCCGTTCACCGGGCTCTGCATAGCAGGTGCCGGTGTTCAGGAGGTGGAAGGGTCTCCGAGGTGTCCGATGAAGAGGACCTCACCCGTCTCGTCGTGCTCGATGAGGAAGAGGAACGGCTTGTCGAGGCTCAGCGAGACGGGAGGGGGACCTGCCGATGTCAGGCCGATGACCACCGCGGTCGCCGCTGCGGCCTCGGTTCCCATCTCATCGAGGGCGACGAAGGCCTCGTGCACGACGTCGTCGACGAACAGCTCTCGTGCTCCCGTGATGCCCGAGAGATCAGCGCCTGCGGGGGGCGGCTCGAATGCCAGTTCCATGCCCAGACCCTGCAGGGCCTGCTTCATGGAGAAGGATGAGCGAAACTCGAAGCGAGGCATGTCGAGGGTGACCTGGCGTAGGGACAGCCCTTCCCTGATGTCTTCGAGGCCTTCCAGCGTCAGCTCGAAGCTCTCGAAGTCATCGGGAAGGACGACGAGCATCGAGGCAGGGCCTGCATAGGGAAGCCTGACAGCCTGGTAGCCGCTGCGTTCCGCGTACGGGAGCTGGGCGCTTCCACTCATCATCGGGACGGTCGCCACGGTCCCTTCCTTGGTCGTGAATGGGCCGTCTTCGGTGTCCTCGGGGTCGAAAGGCATCAGCCATCCAGCCTTGAAGTACACGGCATTGACGAGCACCAGCCGGGTCAGCGTGTCGATGAGCCCCTGCGGGATGAGGTCGTCGATCCGGCCCTCGGTCTCGTCTGCGACCGAGTCGTTGACGGCGTTGCGTGCCCCCTCGGGGTCCGAGGCGAAGTCGACCACGTTCATGCCAGCGTCGTAGTCCGCGGCGAGCAACTCCAAGTAGTCCTGCTCGAAGTGATAGGACGCCTGACCCCAGAGGCTGTTGACGGTGTGAAAGGTGAAAGGATCGGCCTCGCCTTCCTGTGGCTCGCCGACCGGTTCGCTCAGCCGGAGGTACAGCTCGTTGCGGGCTTCGTGGAGTAGCTCCTCCGCAAGTGCGGCGCGGAGGGCTGCCTGCATCTCGTCGGCCGTTGCGCCCCGGGCGCCTGCCAGGGTCATGGCGAGGGCCTCTGCGGCGCTGTACGGGGAGAGGAAGACGTTGACACCGTCCGAGACGCTGCGGTAGAGGTCGAGTGCAAACGCGCGGTTGCCGACCACCAGGTCGGCCAGTTGTTGCTCGGTCACCTCCGTGGCGGTGACCCGAGGCGTGTCCGCCTTGAGCAGCATGGGCTCTCCTCGACTCGCGGTGGTTGTCACAGGAGGTGGCGAATCCCCGGGGCCGTTCCCCTCTGCGCCGCCTGAACAGGCGGACGCCACGAGGGCGAGGACGACAACGGAAGCCAGGGACCTCACGGGTATCAGACGGGCGGGCCCCGCCTGCAGGTTCCCTTCGAGCAGTCGATCAGGAGAAGAAGTCCCTGACCGCCTGTGTGTCGTCCGCGAAGCTCCACCGGTGGGTGATCTTGCCTTCGTCGTTGACATGGAAGATCTCCACCGTCCTGTACGTGAAGATGTCGTCTCCGCGCTTTGCGGTGGCCTCGACGAGTCCCACCAGGTGGTCGTTGCTCACGAGCACGTCGTGAAAGGATGGGTCGATGCTCCACCGACTGAGATCATCTGCTTCCTGTGCGAGGAGGTTGGTCCTGCCGCGGATGGGCTCGGATGCTCCCACCAGCCACCACTCGACGTCGTCCACTACCAGGTCCGCGATGGCATCGATGTCACCGGTTCTGCACACCTCGGCCAGCCTCTCGAATTTCCCTTCGGTCCCCACGTTGATCTCCTCTGGTCGGGTCAGTGGAAGCTTATGCCGCCAGGAGCCCGCGTGTTCGTGTCAATCTCAGACCCCTCTGCGGGGTCTGAGATTGACAGGAAACCGGTGGGTCAGCCCCGCCAGTACGACCGGACCGTGTCGATCGTGTCTGCTTCGTCTGCGGTCTTGTCATCTCGGTAGCGCTTCACCCTGGCGAAGCGGAGCGCGACCCCTCCCGGGTAGCGGGGGCTGGCCTGGACACCGTCGAAGGCGACCTCCACGACCTGGGTCGGCTCCACGTAGACCGTCCAGTCGTCGCGGTCCCGCTCGAGCCCCAAGAACCGCTCTGTCTGCCAGTCGAGCATCTCGTCGGTCAATCCCTTGAACGTCTTGCCGAGCATCACGAACCCTCCCGTAGCCGGATCCCTGGCACCCAGGTGGAGATTGGACAACCATCCCTTCCTCCGCCCGGAGCCCCACTCTGCGGCCAGCACGACCAGGTCCAGCGTGTGGGCAGGCTTCACCTTCAACCATGAGGCGCCTCTCCTCCCCGCCTCGTACGGCGCCTTCGGGTCCTTGATCACCACCCCCTCCTGTCCTGAGGCGAGCGCCTCGGCGTAGAAGCGCTCAGCCTCGGAGACGTCGGAGGTGAGAATGCCGGGAACGATCGAGGCCTCAGGAGCGATCGCCCGCAGCGCCCGGAAGCGGTCTCTCTGCGGTCTGTCGATCAGGTCGTCCCCTTCGACGTGGAGGACGTCGAAGAACACGGCCGCCAGGCTTCCCGAAGCCTCATCCTGGGCGAAGCGGCTGATGGTCTCCTGGAAGGGCTCTGGCGTCCCGTCGCCCCGGTACGAGATGGCCTCGCCGTCGAGGATCACGGCGTCGGCCTCGACGGCCAGGGCTGCATCCACGATCTCAGGAACCGAGCTCGTGATGTCACGGAGATTCCTCGTGTAGATGCGCACCTCGGTGCCTCGTCGATGTACCTGCACTCTGGCCCCGTCGTACTTCGTCTCGATGGCTGCCTCGCCCATCTTTCCAAGCGCCTCCTGCACCGACGCCGCGGTCTGGGCCAGCATCGGCTTCAGGGGTGTGAACATGGTGAGGCTGAAGCCAGCCAGCCACTCCGGTCCCTCCCGTAGCAAGTTCGCTCCGACCTCTTTCAGGCTTCCAGACAGCATTAGCGCCCTCCGAACGTCGTCTGGCGACGCCCCTCCCGCCTTCGCCAGTGCCTCGGCCAGGATGCCCTCGAGAGCCCCCTGCCGAAGCTCCCTGAGCACCAATCCCCGCAGGAAGCGCTGCTCGTCCTCGGTCGCCCCGGCCATCAGACCCTCGAGAAGGTCTCTGCGGGTGCGATTCGAGCCCGGCCCCGATGAGCCTGCGATCTCGCCGAAGGTGGCGTCGACCTCTGTGAGCGTCAGCCGAGGCTCCGAGGTAGGAGGCACCGAGACCTCTGCGATCGTCCGATACCCAACGCCCAGTGGCTCCTGCCGCGGCTTGCCTGACAAGAACGAGACACCGATCTCGGTCTCGGCCCCGGACAGCTCACCCAGCCTGACAGCCAAGAGCTCGATCTTCGCCTTTCGAGACCGGGTCGAGCGTACGTCGTTCCAGGTCCTCACCAGGTCGACGAGCAGCATCGGCTCAAGGTAGCTCGTTGCCCAGGCGATGGGGTGTCGGAGGCCAAGTAACCTTTGCGATCCATGTCCTCCCTGGTGGAAGCCCGAGAGCTGACCAAGCGGTTCGACGCGTTCACGGCCGTCGACGCCATCGACTTCGAGGTCGCACAGGGCGAGGCGTTCGGGTTTCTCGGCCCCAACGGAGCTGGCAAGACGTCGACGATGCGGATGATCGGGGCTACCTCGCCCGTCACCGACGGCTATCTACGGGTGCTCGGCATGGACCCCTTCAGCCAAGGAAGGGCCATCAGAGCCAGGTTGGGCGTCGTTCCTCAGGAGAACAACCTCGACACCGAGCTCACGGTGTTCGAGAACCTCTACGTGTATGGCAGGTACTTCGATCTTCCCGGCAAGACGATCAGAGAGCGTGCCGAGGAGCTCCTCGAGTTCGTCCAGTTGAGCGAAAGGCGTGACGACAGAGTCGAGCCACTCTCAGGAGGGATGAAGCGGAGGCTGATCATCGCCAGGGCCCTCATCAACGACCCCGATCTCCTCATCCTCGATGAGCCAACGACAGGGCTCGACCCCCAGGCGCGCCACGCGCTCTGGGACAGGCTGTACCGGCTGAAGCAGCAAGGCGTGACGCTCATCATCACGACCCACTACATGGACGAAGCTGAGCAACTCTGTGACAGGCTGGTGATCATGGACAAGGCGAAGATCGTGGCTGAAGGGTCGCCGCGCGACCTCATCGCCACGCACTCGCCAAGAGAGGTCGTGGAGCTTCGTTTCACGACGGGGGAGCAGGAGGAAGCAGCAGCCCAGCTCGAGGGCATCGCCAAGCGGATGGAAGTCCTGCCCGACCGGGTTCTCCTCTACACGGACGACGCAGACCGGACGACGCTGGACCTGCACGAGCGCGGCATCTTCTCTGAGGCTCTGCTCGAGCGAAGAAGCACCCTCGAAGACGTGTTTCTGCGGCTCACAGGAAGGACGCTGGTGGACTGATGGCAACGCCACTGGTGCTGCGGGTTGCGGAAGGTGATGCACGGCGCTACCGGCGGTCGTGGCGCGGCAGTGTGATCACGAGCTTCGTCAACCCAGCCCTGTACCTCCTGGCGATGGGCGTCGGACTCGGGACGCTCGTCGACGAAGGTCCCGCGGGCTTTGCCGGCATCAGCTACCTCGAGTACCTCGCTCCTGGCCTCCTGGCCGCAACCGCCATGCAGGTCGGTGTCGGGGACGGCGCCTGGCCGGTCCTGGCTGGACACAAGTGGCTGAAGACGTACTACGCCACGCTCGCCACCCCCATCACGATCCGTGGCCTCGCCGCGGGCCATCTCGTGTGGGTAGGTGTGAGGGTCACGTTCGTGTCGTTGGTGTTCGTGCTGATGATGGCCCTGTTCGGCGCTACCAGCCTTTGGCTGGGCCTGGCCGCACTGATTCCTGCACTCCTCACCGGGCTGGCCTTTGCGGCGCCCGCTTCGGCCTACGCCGCCTGGCTCGAGGATGCTCCTGGGCTGGCGACGCTGTTCCGGTTCGGAGTCGTTCCGATGTTCTTGTTCTCGGGGACGTTCTTCCCGATCACACAGCTTCCTTCCTGGCTGCAACCAGTCGCCTACGCAACACCGCTCTGGCACGGCGTCGCCCTCACGAGAGCGATCACCCTCCAGGTCGAGCCGCCGCTTCTCTGGGAGCTCCACGTGGGCTACCTACTGGCGTGGCTGGTGGCGGGACTGGTGTTGGCCTTCTTCTTCTTCCGCAGGAGGCTCGAGCAGTGACGGCCCGTACGCCACTGCTGGCGAGAGTCGTGCCGCCCGACGTCATGGGAGGGCGGCGGGCCAGGTACCTCCTGGAGCGGAACGTCAAGGTGTATCGAAGGTTCTGGCTGGTGATCTTCTCCGGTCTCTTCGAGCCCGTCTTCTACCTGTTCGCCATCGGCGTCGGCATCGGAACCCTCGTCGGCGACGTCGTGGCTTCTGACGGCAGCCCGGTCTCCTATGTGGCGTTCGTGGCTCCCGCCATGCTGGCGGCCTCCGCCATGAACGGCGCTGTCTACGAATCGACCTTCAACATCTTCTCGAAGCTGCGCTGGGAGAAGACCTACGACGCAGTACTCACGACTCCCCTCAAGCCGGGGGACATAGCCCTTGCGGAGATGAGCTGGTCGCAGATGCGAGGAACGATCTACGCGACCGCGTTTCTGATCGTGATGCTGGCGATGGGGCTCATCGAGTCGTGGTGGGGGGTCTTGGCGCTGCCAGCCGCGGTGCTGATCGGGTTCGCCTTCGCAGGAGCAGGCATGGCGGCCACGACGTTCTTTCGAACATGGCAGGACTTGGATCTCGTCACGTTGGTGACGCTTCCGCTGTTCCTGTTCTCAGCGACGTTCTATCCCCTCGACGTGTATCCGCCGCTGCTGCAGACGGTGGCCCAGTTCTCACCGCTCTATCACGGCGTGGTCCTGATCCGCTCCCTCACGCTGGGGTTCGTGGATGCGTCGCTGTGGTGGAACGTCATGTATCTGCTCGCCATGGGTCTGATCGGCTTCCTCATCGCTGGCAAGCGGCTGGGCCGATTGCTGCTGCCCTGACCGGTCAGAAGCGGTCGATGACCGTGATGCCCGCACCCTCGAACGAGCCCAGATCTCGCAGGGCTGCGGTCGCTTCGGCCAGCGGGATCGTTCGTGACACCAGGCGGGCAAGGTCGATCCCTGACGTCTCGATGAGGTCGAACACGCGGCCGTAGTCGGTGGCTGGTAGGCCCCTACTGCCCAGGATGGCCAGCTCCCGCATGATCAGCGGCTCCATC
>CAZKJJ010000091.1:0-8446 GCA_964553055.1 uncultured Acidimicrobiia bacterium | reverse complement strand
TCGGCTTGATCGGTGGTGTACGCCTGGTCCTTGAGCGCCGCGAGGATGATCGCATCGTCACAGGACACTACGAAGGTCGGCTCCTTTCCTCGAGGGACCGCCTGGAGGGACTTAATTGCGCGCATCGCGTCGAGGACGTCGGCGGTGCCGAGGCGATCGATGTCATCGATGAATACTACGAGCGGTCGGTCCTTGTTCTTCTTCGCGTACTTGTTGATGAGGTTTGCAAAGACCTGCTGAACGTCATCGGCAGCGTCCGCTCGGGATCGGTTCGTAGACCGCTTCGGGATCTCGAACAATGAGCCGACGATGTGCTTGTACGCAACAGTAAAGAAGGCCCCAACGAATGCGAGCGAGCCGATCGAACTCATCACGGTTCCCACTCCACCCTCGACGAAGTACGCACCGATGAGGGTCAGCGCGAAGAAGCCCCCCGCGAGCGCCAGAGTGGCCCAGATATCGTTGAGACTCTGCCCGCGCGGGCTGGTCATTATCCTCGCGAGCCGCATCTCCTCCGGAGCGGGAGCGGCCAGGCTGACCGAGGATCGCAACCATTGAAGGTGTTCGTTGACCTCGTGTTCCTTGAGAAGTCCCTCGTCGACAAGCTCCCCGGCGATCGAATGCACGATGTTGCGCGATCGTGCATTGCCGGAGTGCTTGTCGGCGCTCACGTGGACAACGTTGATGTCGAGCTCTCTCCGGAGCCGCTCAGAGGCAAGGTTCACGACCGACGTCTTGCCGGTCCCGAACCCGCCGATGAGGCCTATCGTCGCTGCCCCAGGCGTGTCGGTGAAGTCCTCGACAGCTTGGTGGACCGAATCGGCGAGGACCTCGGCGATCGTCTCGTGGGAGAATGCGTCCGCGTCGGCATTGGTGATCGGCCGCTCGGTGATGAACCAACTGTCCCGGCTCCGTGACTGGCTGTCCTTACCCAAGTCGTGACCTTCGACGATCCACAGCTTCTCCCCACGCTGGACCGCGGTGGCCTTATCGGGGCCCTGGGGATGTGGCATGTCGCGGTGTGTCCACGCGATCGATTGCCACGGTAGTGGTCCACATCTACCTCAGGCGGCATGTGACCCCGAGGAACCGGCGTGTGCGAGACCAGTCGAACAAATCAAGCGCGGCCTGCTCAATGTTGCGCCAAGTTGGCTATGGCCGCATGCGTCATCGCGGGGACCGCCACACGCCGAGACCTGAGAACGCACCCATGAAGACTCCACGACGCTGGCGAGCGCCACGAACCGGGCATCTTGACGGCTGGTGACCTGCCCCGGGCGCCATCCCGCCGGCATCCCAGACGAGTGTTGTGGGCGGTCGTCGCTCGCGCGGAGGCGCTGACGTCCGCCCGTAGCGGGGACTGCCGGGTGGGGGGTGTCGACCACGGAGGGACGCCCGCGAGCGCGCCGCCGGGTTGTGGCCCTCACCCCGCGTGCCGGAGTCGAGGTCGTAGCATGGGGCGTCAGCGCGGAAGGTCCGAGGCGCTACATCGCATCCCCGTGCGCCTTCCGGGGAGCGTGTCGCATCCGCTCGTATGCTCTCCGCATGGCTGACTTCACCTTCATAGATCTGTTCGCTGGCGTCGGGGGCTTCCATCGCGCGATGGAAGGGCTCGGGGGCGAGTGTGTCTTCGCCTCGGAGATCGATCCCGAGGCTCGCGAGACGTACCGCCGAGCCTTCCCCGAGTTCGACAACGACGGCGAGGTCGAGGGCAACGTTCCCGCCGGGCAGTACCTGTTCAACCGGGACATCAGGGTCGTGACCGGCTCTCTTGACGATCCCCACAGCCGCGTGATCGATGCCGATCGACGAGCCCGGATCCGTGAGTTGGTCCCGGAGCACGATGTCCTCTGCGCTGGGTTCCCCTGCCAACCCTTCAGCAAGAGTGGATGGCAGCGCGGCATCTACGAGACTCGGGGGACTCTCTTCTACGACATCCTTCGAATACTCGAGGCGCGCAAGCCGTCTTGGGCCATCCTCGAGAACGTCCGCAACCTCGCCGGCCCCAGGCAGAGATCTACCTGGAACACCATCGTCCGCCAGCTTCGGTCGCTCGGCTACCGGGTCCACGACGAGCCAGTCGTGCTCTCCCCGCACAACCTCCCCCCTCGCCATGGCGGGGCCCCCCAAGTTCGCGAGCGCGTGTTCATCCTCTGCGAGTACGTGGGGGCCGCGTCGACCGTGGGCGACCTCCTCGTGCCGAAGACTCCTTTCGCCGACGAGTGGGACCCGAGGCAGGGTTGGTCTGTCGCGCGTCATGTCCTCAAGGAGCCGACCGCCGACGAACTCGCGAAGGCACGGCTGTCGGCGGACGAGGAGCACTGGATCGACGTTTGGCAGGAGTTCGTCACTGAGATCGTCGACGAGGACCGCAACAAGCCAGACTCCCTACCCGGTTTCCCGATCTGGACAGATTCTTTCCTCGAGGATCCCGATGAGGATGCCCCGCAGTGGAAGTTGGAGTTCCAACGGAAGAACCGTGACTTCTACAAGCAGCACGCGACCTGGCTGGATGGGTGGTTGCCCAGGCTCAGGGGACTACCGGACAGCCGGAAGAAGTTGGAGTGGCAAGCACGATCGGCGCAGCCGACGGCCGTTGATCGCGACCTCCACAGTCTGATCTACCAGTTCCGACCGAGTGGGATCCGCGTCAAGCCGCCGACCTACCTTCCGGCTCTGGTCGCCATCACGCAGACATCCGTGCTCGGTCGCGACCTGGCCGGTGGACAGGCGCGTCGGATCACGCCTCGAGAGGCCGCTGGACTCCAGGGGCTCAGCGCAGAGCATGTGCACCCACGATGGCCCGCGGCGTACAAGCAGCTTGGCAACGCCGTCAACGTCGGCGCGGTTACCTTCGTGGCGCGGGCATTGATGGGCCAGACGGCTAAGGAACGGGCCGCGAGGCTTGCAGAGGTCAAGGCGCTACCACGAGCGACCCGTCCGGTTCGTGAGGACCAGACCGATGATGTCGCACACGAGGGCAGGGTCCTGATGTTCCCAGAAGCGGAGGACGCACCAGCCGTCGCGTCGTAGGGCTGACGAGGCGCGCTGATCGCGAAGGCGATTGGTCATCAACTTCGGCTTCCAGTATCGCGCGTTGGTCTGGGGCGATGTCCCGTGGCGAGGGCAGGAGTGCCAGAAACAGCCATCGATGTACACCGCTACTCGGCGTCGGGTGAAGACGATGTCTGGCCGCGTCCAGGTGGCGTCGTACCTCACCGTGTAGCGGACTCGATAGCGGTGGCCTCGTGCGAAGAGCTCCTTGCGCACCGCCAACTCCGGCGAGGTCTCGCTCCCGCGGTTCGCGAGCATGACCGCCGCGGCCGATTGCGAGGAGGCCTGAGGCCACCAGTCGGGCCGGGGGCGGGCGTTGACAGGCACGCTCAACGCTCGTCGAAGAGCCCCGGCTGCTCTGCCGCCAGCCTGTCGCCACCCCCGGGGACTCGCTTGGACAGCGCCAGCACCGAGGGCGGCGGGTCGACGTCGAGGCGGAGACGGTACTTCAGTCGTCGGGCCTCGCCCGATGGCTGGCGACCCTGCTGCATGAACGAGAGCAGACCGGAGTCAAGACCATCGCGAAGCCCTTCGACACCGTAGAACATGTAGGTCGTGACCGACGATGGTGAGAAGCTGGTCTTCAGGCGTCTGGCGTGGCGCGACCTCTGCGTTGGGTTCTCGCCCTGGAGTTCCTTCCGCCAGCGGTAGAAGCTGTCCCCGTCGTCGTATGTCGCAGACCCGTCGACGACGATGAAGCCGATCGCGCCTGCCTGGAGGGCTGCCGCCTCCGTCGCGTGGATGTCGTTGAGGATGGCCTCGGAGCCGCTCTCGCGGACGTGGGACTTGATGTCGAAGACGCGACCGAGTTGGTAGTCGAACTCCGTATTCACGAACCTCGGACCGACCGACCCACCGAGCCGGAGTTGCAGCTCGCGGCGCGACCTCTCCTCGACCCAGAAGCCGAGCCACTCCGTCTGTCGCCAGTGGGTCCCCCACGTCTGGAGCTGCGAGACGGCCTGGCGACCGTCTACGTACGGCGGCATCGCCTGCGAGACGACGTCAATGACGCGACGGCAGAGATCGATATCGTCACCGCCGGTTTCCTCGAGACGCTCGAGTTGGTGCTCGACGTCGGCTTCGGCCCGGTCGCGCGCATCGACCACGAGAAGTTCGGTTGCCTCAAGCAGTCGCGTCAGACCTGTGAGCGTGACCGTCCCCCCGGCCGAGACACACGCAGGGCCCCACTCCAGCCCAGCGCGGTGGACGATCGCCGCCGGCAGTGTCTGCTTCGTGCCGGTGAGCCCGAGTTCGAGTGCGGTGTTGACTGCGTCGCTCAGACCCCTGGTCACGGTGCCGCCCCTGGAGGTCAGATCAGCGTCGGCAGATATCAGTCGAAGGATCTCCCGACTTAGCTCAGCCTTGCTCGGCATCGTGATCCTCTACGCGTGAGCTCGGGTGTGTCATCACCGGACCACGTACTCCCCACTGTCGACGGGCATGAACAAGGCGAGAGTGTGCACGGGTCTCGAGGTGCCGTTCAAGGACAGGCGATGGACCTGGAGCTGTGGTCGGGACGGGGGGCTCTCGTCGGACGAGTCCGGTGCTTCTGGCTGAAGGCGGCGATCGCCTGGATATCCCGTTCCTGCGTCGCGACCCTGCATCAGGTTCGACACGCCGCGATGACCCCACGTGCGCTCCCGAGGCTGCCCATCGGGCCTAACCATCCCGAGGACGTCAACACCCGCGTCGCCTCCGAGTTCCTGGCGGGAGCGCAGGCCTCGGGTCAGAGCGTCGCGCGGCCAGCCGGGTACTCCCGGCGCCTGCCACGATTGGATCACCTCCAGGAGTCCGCCGACGTCGCTGACGAGGTGGTGATGCTGCTGGTTCGAGCCGAACCGGACGCGTGGAGCCTCGAACAGCGCGAGCCGCTCGACGACGCTGTCGTTGGCTTCGAGATCGTCGGGCTCGAGGCTGGGATTGCCGATGACATGCCAGCCCGAGAGACGAAACCGGCCAGGAGAGGCCACGGTCCCTCTCGTTGGGTTCAGCCGGTCCGGAATCAGCAGCCCGACGTCGCGTGCGAAGTCCTTGAAGGGCCGCCCCTCAGCCGCCCACTCCTCCAGCCGTCGGCGCAGGTCGGCTTCGGTGTCCACGAGGGCCCTGTAGGCCGCGACGACCTCCCGCTGGGCGAAGAAGCGACACAACTCCAGGTACGGCCTCTTGTAACCGAAACTCCTAGCCCGCTGCTCCACCGTGTCAGCGTTGCTGTTGGTCACGTTCCTGGTCAGGTACGTAACGGTGAGGCCCCTAACCGTGAACCCGCGGTCGAGCTTGTTGCCCCCGACGAGCACGTGGTATCGATGATTTCGCCACGGGATCTCGCCACTCACGCCGGACGGGCTCGAGTTGACCTGGTGGACCTTCAGCCCCAGTAGTACCCGGTAGATGTCGCCCTCCCATCCCTCGGCCTCGGGGATGCCGCCCTCCGTGAGATCGAGGTAAGCCGGCCGAAAGGCTCGAGCGATCAGGTCGTCGCGCCCCGGGTCGTGGTCGTTCCGGCCCATACGCGCACGCCAGCCTTCGAGCGTGGTCTCGACCAGCTGGGTCCAGTGGTGGTGATCGGCCTGTAGGTGAGAGACGTGTACGAGCATCGACCAGGGGGGACCGCCTTCGATGCCATGTCGCCGTGCGAGGACACACCCGACAACGAACGTGGCTAGAGCGGAGCGGAGACCTTCCGGTGCCGTCAGGGGCGCCTCGTCGCTTGCTTCGTCCGCGGAGACCTCGCGAACGATCTGAGATGGCCGCTCGACGAAGAACACCTCACCGCCGGTGTAGGCAGCGCCCGGTTCGATCATCTCGATGAACTGCGGCGAGAGGTGGTCGCTCTCCTCGATGAGCATCGGTGCGTATGGCGTGGCGGTGTACTGGACATAGAGGTAGTTGGGAAGCGCGTCACGGAGGCGGAGGATCGCCGCGTAGGTTGCGCTCCGCTCGTCGTCGAGGAACGCCGCGTTCAAGGAGATCTGATCTGCTTCGTCATCGACGACGAGCGCGCGACGCCCCGCATCGAAGCGAAGCCCCTCGAGAACCTCGGCGAGTGCCGAGACGCGATTGTGGTTCTTCTGGACGGTGACGAGAACGGTGCGGTCCTCGGCGAGATATCCCTGCAGGTTGCGTCGCAGCGCATCGACGTCGGTGTTGCCGAACGTGTCGATCTCCTCGTGAGCCCAGACGTAGTCGGTGCGTTCCTCCAGTCCGAGATCCTCGACGAGGCGATCGGTGTTCTGGCTGCGGAGGATGTTCGTGCTGCCGACTAGCACGATGATGAACGAGTACGACCTGTCGGCCGCCAACGCCGCGAGCGCCGTGAAGGAGAGGGTCTTGCCCGATTGCACGTAGCCGAGTGCCAGGCCAGTGATCGAACCATCCGCTTCCTCGTGGCGCGCCAAGAGCCCGGTCGCGGTGTCGACTAGGCGGTCGATCGCCCCCGGGCTGAGCGCGTATCGGCTCGGGTCCTCCAGGCGCTGGCGAAGGAGCCTCGCGTCTGTGCCTTGTGTCACATGTGCACCAGTCATCGAGAGAAGTGCTTCAGGAACGTGTCGACATGAGTACGGAGGTCATCCGCGTGGATACGGGCATCCGTCGACAACTGCCGGGCTCGCTTCTCGGCAAGGCCCAGCGTGAGCGCGATCTTCTGGACCAGGCGCAGCGACGACTCGTCCCCTGAGTGCGCGACGATGAACGGATGTGCGGTGTTCAGTACGACATCGACCTCGTCCGGCTGGGCGAACGAGAGTTCCATCCACTCCAGCCTCGGGTCGCCGTGCTTGAGATACACGCGCGCCGTCAACGACCCCGTCGGGGTGGGAACCACGAGTTCCATCGGGCCGTCGGTCTCGATCAGGATCAACTCGCGATTCGCTGGGTCCTCCGTCGGGTCGATGAGGGGTCGAACCGGGGTTTCCAGACGCGCGAGGTCGCGCCGAACCTCATCGGCATCCATCCGCTCCTGGATATCCGCTGTGCCGGCTGACAGGTCTTTGCTGGTCAACTTCGTCGCCCGTACGCGGATGTCCGCTGCTTTGCGCCGGTAGTCGGCGATGGCCGCGGCCACGGCATCGATTGTCGCCTCCTCGAGCTGACCGTCCCAGGCGAAGCCGTCCTTCGAGAAGTTCACGGGGTATGAGTCCATTTGGAGCTCGCCCACGAGGCGCTTGTAGGAGTGCGAGCCACCTGCCCCAACGACCTCGGACGGTCGCCAACCCGCACTGGGGCCACCGACGATGAGGCGACCGCGTCGCAGCAGGGCGAAGCCCGAGTCCGCCCCCGACATCGTCTCGAGGATCCCCACCCAGCCTCGCACCCGGTGTTCGACGTCGGTCGCCTCCTCCAGCACAAGCAGTTCGATCTCCTGTCGCCACTCGCGGATCGTCCCATCGGGACGCTCCTCTTCCCAGAAGGAGGGCTCTTCCCAGGTCAGCGGCTCGCCGTTGTAGGTAATCGCCACGTCGCCACGCCGAAGATCCTCTCGATACATGGAGGCGAGCGTGCGCTTGATCCGTTCGATCTGTCGGCCGTAGAGAGGCTTCCTGAGGGGACGAAGTGTGAGCGTGGTGCCGTGCTCGGCTGCTGGCGCTGGCCGTTCCTCCACCGTGATCGTCCCTGGCTGGTTCTCGCGAAGGTCCGCCATGTCCATGACGGCCGTTCGACGGACCGGTTCTCCCAGCATCGTCGAGGACACCTGCCATCTCTCGGAGAACCAACTGGCAGCGGTCTTCAGTCCCATCCCGAACTCGGATCGCCCATCCCGGTTCTCGGGGCGCGCGTTGAGGCGGAGTGCACGGTCGAAGTCCTCCGAGGACATACCGTGGGCGTTGTCGGAGATCCGCAACTCGTAGGGCGGGCTGCCGTCGTAGTCGACCTCGATGAGGAGCCCAGAAGGTCCCCCTACTTGGGCGGAGAGCAGCTCGTCCTGATGATCGATGTAATCCTGCGTCGCGTTGTCGACGAACTCGGCGATCGCATACCACGGCTTGTAGTTGAGCCTGGCGAACACGTCGTATACATCTGTCGGCGGACGAATGTCTACCTGTCGCGTCGCCGAGTTGCCCATGTCGTCACCTTGCCTCGCGGGAACGTGCGTCTTGTCTGATTGCGTCTTCGAGTCGATGTCCAGCGTCGTGGACGGTGAGACATCGGGCGTAGGTGGTCGCGGAGCGTCGGGTAACCCTCACCCTCGTGCCTCGGAAGACCAGCGAGTTCTCCTGCTTCCACCCGGCTCGCCAGAGCCGCACGAAGAGCGTCCTGGTAGTGGGCGGCAGGCTTGTAGCCATCGATGTATCGGAATCCCAGGTCTACAAGGACGGCCGACACGTTCGCGAACTTGAACCCGACCGAGCCATGGCTTCGTCCTGTCCTGCTCGACACCTCACGTCTGAACTCGGTT
>CAZKJJ010000090.1:0-8486 GCA_964553055.1 uncultured Acidimicrobiia bacterium | reverse complement strand
GTGGTGATCAACACACCCCACAACCCGACAGGAAGGGTCCTCTCGGCCGAGGAGCTGTCGCACGTCGCTGAGCTGTGCATCCGACACGACGCGATCGCGATCTGCGACGAGGTGTACGAGTGGATGACGTACGAGCACGCCCACCTGCGGCTGGCGACGCTCGAGGGCATGGTGGACCGTACGCTCACGCTGTCCTCTCTGGGCAAGACCTATTCGCTGACAGGGTGGAAAGTCGGCTGGGCCATCGGGCCACCGGCGTTGACGCTCGGCGTGAGGTCCGCCCACCAGTACCTCACCTTCACGACGCCGACTCCCGTCCAGCACGGCGCTGTGGCTGCGCTCGAGGCGCCTGGAAGCTTCTACCGGGAGCTCCGCGACGCGTACAGGAGGCGTCGCGACCTGTTGGTCGAAGGTCTCGGCGCCGCAGGGCTGCATGCGTTTCGACCTGAAGGCACGTACTTCGTGATGGCAGACCACACCGCGTACGGCCTGGGAGATGACAGGGCCTTCTGCAGGTATCTGATCGAGCGCTGTGGGGTGGCCGCCATCCCCCCTTCCGTCTTCTACCACGATCCCACAGACGGAGCGGCGCTGGTCCGCTTCTCCTTCTCGAAGGACGAGAACACCCTCCGTGAGGCGATCGAGCGGCTCCAGCGACTGCGGAGCGCTGCGAGACCGTGAAAGGCGACAGGGCGTCCGAATCGGGGACGCTTCCTCTGGTGACGGTCAGCGCTCTGGCCTTGGACGAAGGACTCGAACGACACGAGGCGGAGCGCCTGGCGGCCCTCGTCACCGGTTTCAGCAGGGCGGCGCTCGCTCAAGGATTCGTCCTCGGGGAGGAAGAGGACCAGAGATTCCGTGAGCTGGCCCTCCGAAGACGGCAGGGGGAGCCGCTGCAGTACGTGGAGGGCACCGTGGACTTCGGTCCCGTCGTGGTCGGCGTCGACCCAAGGGTGCTGATCCCCAGGCCGGAGACGGAGTACATGTGGGAGCAGGCGATGGCAGCTTCCCGCAATCCACAGCTGGTCCTTGACCTCTGCACGGGGTCAGGCTGCATGGCTCTCGCTACGAAGCATGAGCGCCCCCGCTCGAAGGTCATCGCTGTCGACGTCTCAGAGGCTGCGCTCGAAGTCGCCAGAGCGAACGCATCGCGGCTCGAGCTCGAAGTCGACTTTCTGGCCGGAGACCTCTTCGTGCCTCTCGCTTCGATGCTCGTACACGGGTTCGATCTCATACTGTGCAACCCGCCGTACGTCTCCTCGGGGGCGTTCGACACGCTCGCCCGCGAGATCAGGGACCACGAGCCGAGGGAGGCACTCGTCGCGGGCCCCCGCGGCGACGAGGTACTCCTCCGAGTGGCTGGGGAGGCTCACCGATGGCTGATGCCAGGCGGTCTCATCTTCTGCGAGATCGGCGAGGATCAGACGAGGCGGGCCATCGACCTCTTCGGGCGGGAGCTCGACGTAGAGGTCCGCGACGACCTGACGGGAAGGCCGAGGTTCGCGGTAGGGCGGGGAAGATGAGATCGATCGAGGACGCAGTCCTGCTGCTCCGTCAGGGTGAGGTGATCGGTGTGCCAACCGAGACCGTCTACGGGCTGGCCGTCGATCCCCGTCTTCCTGCGGCCATCAAGAGGTTGCTACACCTCAAGGGCAGACAGGGGCAGCCACTCGTCCTGTTGGTGGCTTCGGTCGAGGAAGCGAGTCGGGTGGCAGAGCTCTCCACGGCAGCCGAGCGAGCAGCACGGCTGCACTGGCCGGGACCGCTCACCATCGTGGAGCCGTGGCGGGGGAGACTTCCAGCCGGGATCGGCGATCACGATCGCCAGACGGTCGGGTTGCGCCTTCCGAACCATCCAGTGGCGTTGGCGCTACTGCGGGCGGCGGGTCCGCTGGCAGTCACGTCCGCCAACCGCTCAGGGGAGCCTCCTGCCCTTGACCATGCAGAAGCGGAGACGATCTTCGGCGCGGACGTCGCCGGCTACCTCGAGGGAAGCGGATCGGGCGGCCAGGCGTCGACGGTCGTCGACTTCAGCGTGACGCCGCCAGCGCTCTTGAGGCAGGGGCCCGTCGTCATCACGGACGAGCACACCAGAGAGGTCTAGCCTCGCTGCGCGGGAGGAGGGAAGTGGCAGCGATTCTCGGATTCGGTGGCTATGTCCCGACCAGGGTGATGACCAACGACGACTGGGCTTCGTTGATCGACACCACAGACGAATGGATCACCACCAGAACGGGCATCAAACGGCGCCGGTTTGCAGCAGATGACGAGGCGACCCTCGATCTCGCCGCCTTCGCGGCCGAGCGGGCGCTGGTTGACGCCCACCTTCGGGCGAGCGACCTCGACGAGATCATCGTGGCTACGGACACACCGGAGGTGTACACGCCTGACACAGGCGCGCTCCTCCAGGACCGCCTGGGAGCTCGGAACATACCGACCTACGACCTCGGGGGAAGCGGCTGCGCGGGGTTCGTCCAGGGTCTCGACATCGCAAGGGCGAGAATCCACCTTGCACCACGCAACGTGCTGGTGGTAGGCGTCGAGCTGATCTCCCGGCTGATCTCCTGGAACGACAGGTCAACGTGTGTCCTCTTCGGAGACGGCGCAGGGGCCGTGATCGTAGGCCCCTCCGACGGTCATGCTCAGCTGCTCGACGTCGTAGCGGGAACCGACGGCAGCAAAGCGGAGATACTGACGCTCCGGACAGGAGGCACGAGGCATCCTTTCAATGCCGAAGCCCTGGCCAGGGGCGCCCACGATCATCTCGAGATGAACGGGCGAGAGGTCTTTCGAGAGGCGGTCAGGCACATGAGTGGTGCTGTGCACGACGTGCTCGACAGGATCGAGAGGTCGGTCCCCGACATTGCCCTGCTGGTCCCGCACCAGGCCAACAAGCGGATCATCGACGCGGTTGGCCAGCGCCTGGCGATCGATCCGGCGAAGGTGTACGTGAACGTCGAGGAATACGGGAACACGGGATCTGCCTCGGTCCCCTTCGCACTCTGGGAGGCTCACCGGGACGGGCTCATCGCGGAGGGCGATCTGGTGGTGCTCACGGCTTTCGGCGCAGGGTTCCACTGGGCTGCCGCCGCACTGCAGTTCTAGGGAGCCCGCTCGGGCACGGCACACGCTGACGGCGGGACGCGGCGGCCCGCTACCCTTCCCGCCTGCGCGGATGGGGAGGGTCTGAATGGTCGATTTGAGCTCGTTGGAGCAGGCCGACCCGCAGGTCGCCGAGATCATCAAGCGAGACGTCGACCGCCAGAACAGCCACATCCATCTGATCGCATCCGAGAACTTCGTTTCGGCCGCGGTCATGCAGGCCTCGGGCTCCGTCTTCACGAACAAGTACGCCGAGGGGTACCCGGGCAGGCGGTACTACGAGGGCTGCGAGCATGTCGACGAGATCGAATCGCTCGCCATCGCGAGGGCCAAGGACTTGTTCGGTGCCGAGCACGCCAACGTCCAGACGCACTCTGGGGCCCAGGCCAACATGGCCGTCTACTTCGCCTACCTGCGACCGGGCGACAAGGTGCTTGGCATGCGGCTCGACCAGGGCGGCCACCTCACGCACGGTTCCCCTGTCAACTTCTCGGGAAGGCTCTACGAGTTCGTCGCCTACGGCGTGGATCGGACAACCGAGCGTGTCGACATGGATCAGGTCCGAGCGTTGGCACTCGAGCACAGGCCGAAGATCCTCCTCGCAGGCTATTCGGCGTACTCGAGAGAGCTCGACTACGGGGCGTTCCGTCAGATCGCCGACGAGATCGAGGCGATCTTCGTGGTGGACGCGGCTCACTTCATCGGCCTCGTGGCGGGGGGCGCCTACCCGAGCCCCGTCGCAGACGCCGACATCGTGACGGCGACCACGCATAAGGCGCTGCGCGGCCCCAGGGGCGGGCTGATCCTGTCACGTGCGGCCTTCGCCGCCGATCTGGACAAGGCAGTGTTCCCAGACACCCAGGGTGGGCCGATCATCAACCAGATCGCCGCCAAGGCGGTGGCTTTTCGGGAAGCTGCCACGCCGTCGTTTCGGGCGTACGCGGCACGAGTCGTCGACAACGCCAGAGCCCTCGCCGACCGCCTCCGCGACCTCGGCCTGCGCATCGTCTCAGGAGGTACGGACAACCACATGTTCCTCGCAGACGTCGGGAGCGTGAGCGAGGACATGACAGGCAAGGAAGCCGCATCGGTGCTGGACGGCGTCGGCATAACGCTCAACAAGAACAGCATCCCTTTCGACCCGCGATCTCCCTTCGTGACCTCAGGGCTCCGCTTCGGGACGCCTGCCGCCACGACGCAGGGCATCGGTCGTGAGGAAATGGAGGAGGTGGCCGACCTCGTCATGGAGGCCCTCCGCGGGCACGACCTGGAAGGGGTCAGCGAACGCGTGGCCAAGATCGCAGCCGCCTTTCCTCCCTATCCGCCTGGGTTCCCTGGACATGTCTGAGCGCCCCGGATCCCCCTCGGGTGGCTGCTGCCGGAGCCGGCAGGAGCGGTTGACCGGGACGGCTCGTTCGTGCTACCTTGTGAAAGAAATCACAAGCTCGCCGACGGTGATTTGCAAACCCACCCCCCACCAATGACGATGTCGCCCGACCGCGGCCGAGAGAAGGCAGAACTGATGGAGGCGGCGACGGTTTCGAGCCGTCTCATCACCTCGATGCTCGCCCTGGCCGGACTCGGATGGCTGGCAGACACGTTGCTGGGGACGTGGCCCTGGCTGACAGGCTTGGGTGCGGTCGCAGGCGGAGCGTTGGGCTTCTACTTGACGGTATTGCACACGAGGGAGGACAGCGCGCGTGGACGTTGAAGCGCGGATGGGTGCTGAGATGGCCCGCAGATCGTGGTGGCTGGTCCCCCTGGTGGTTGCCGTATCAGGGCTCGCCGGCGGCTGGGACGCCGCGCTGGCTGCACTCGTAGGGTCAGGAATCGCCGTCGCGGCCATGTGGGGGACGGGTCGGGCGCTCTCATGGTCAGCCCGCCGCTCACCTCAGGCGCTGGGGGCGATGGCGATGGGTGGCTTCCTCGTGAGGCTCGTCGTGCTCACGGGTCTGGTCTGGATCGCCCTCCGCTGGCTCGATCTCGATGTGATGGGCCTGGCGATAGGCATGGGAGGCACCTACGTGGCCTTGTTGGTGCTGCAAGCCAGGAAGGAGCTCGCGGCCCGATGACCTGGTTCCTCGCCCAGATCGTGGAGGTCCCCGAGGACATCAACGAGCTGTTCGATTGGCCTCCGCTGTTCAGTGGCGTGAACAGGGTCATAGTGCTGATGTGGCTGGCGGCGTTGCTGGCGTTCCTGTTCCTGTACCTGCCGTATCGCAAGGTCAGAATCGTTCCCTCCAAGGTCCAAGTGATCTCAGAGGCGATGGTCGACTTCGTCCGGAACGGCATCGGCCGGGACATCATCGGCCCCGAGTCCTACAGGTACGAGTGGCTGCTCCTTCCGATGTTCTTCTGGATTCTGATCATGAACCTCTTCGAGATCACCCCTGGGATCAGCTTCCCCCCCACGGCACGAATGGCAGCCCCCGCCTTTCTCGCGGTGGTGGTGTGGTTGGTGTTCGTGTTCGTCGGGTTTCGGAGGCACGGGCTGCGCTACCTGTACCACACGCTGGTCCCGCCTGGTGTGCCCAAGGCGTTGCTGCTGCTCGTCGTACCGATCGAGTTCATCACGGTGTTCCTGGTCCGTCCGATCAGCCTCGCCGTCCGGCTGTTCGCCAACATGCTGGCGGGCCACATCATGCTGACTGTCTTCTTCTTGACCACGGCGGCGTACTTCACATTCGGACCGAAGCTCGTGGGGTGGCCAGTGCCGTTCGCCTTCTCGGTGGTGCTGGTCGCCTTCGAGAGCTTCGTTGCCGTGCTACAGGCCTTCATCTTCACCCTGCTGACTGCGGTCTACATCGAGAGCTCCATCCACGTGGAGCACTGAAAGGAGAGCACCTTGACACCAGAAGCAGCATCCCTCCTGGGAGCGGGCCTTGCCTATGGACTGGCGGCCATCGGGCCTGGCATAGGGATCGGGATCGTCGTCGGCAATGCCGTCCAAGCCATGGTGCGCCAACCGGAGATGGCAGGCCAGGTCAGGACCACGATGTTCCTGGGCATCGCGTTCACGGAAGCCCTCGCTCTGTTCGGCCTCCTGCTGTTCTTCATCCTCTTCGGACAAGCCGGATGATGGACCTGGTTCTGCTGGCCGCTGAGGAGAAGTCCGGGCTGTTTCTGATCCTGCCCGCGCGTGAGGAGTTGATCTGGGGGTCGATCGCCTTTGGGGTGCTGGCGGTCCTCGTCTGGCGCTTGGCGGGCCCCGCCATCCGGAGGACGCTGGATGCCAGACAGGCCGCAGTGACCGGAAGCCTCGACCAAGCAGAGAAGGCGAAGCAGGAGGCCCAGAGCCTGCTCCAGGACTACAGGGAGCAGCTCGCGCAGGCACAGGCCGAGGCCAATCGGATCATCGAAGAGGCCAGGTCCACCGCGGATGCGATGCGAGCAGAAGCTACAGCGCGCGCCACTGCCGAGGCAGAGGAGATTCGCCAGAAGGCGAGGGAGGACGCGGCCTCCGAGATCGTCAGGGCCAGAGAGGGCTTGCGTTCCGAGGTCGCCAATCTCTCCGTCGACCTGGCTGAGCGGGTGGTGCAGCAGAGCCTCGACCGGGAGACCCAACTCGGTCTGGTCGAGCGCTACATCGAGGAGCTCGAGAGGGCCTGATGGGACTGTTGGAGGGATACGCGGGAGCGATCTTGGAGATCGCCAAGACCGAGGGCCAGCTGGAGCGGCTCTCCGACGAGCTGTTCGTGGTGGCCCGAGGCGTGGAGCAGACACCGCAGCTAAGGGAAGCGCTCGAGGACAGGCGGATTCCTGCGGAACGCAGGACGGCGATCATCGAGGAGCTCCTATCCGGCAAGGCGGCACCGCTCACGACCGCAGTCGTCGAGCTGCTGGTCATCCTGGAGCGATCCCGTGAGCTTCCCGCCATCGCCGACCAGGTCGCCAGTCTGGCGGCTGCGGAGCGTCAGAAGGTGGTTGCCGAGGTCCGTTCGGCGTTCCCCCTCGACTCTGAGACGGTGACCCGGCTGGAGCGAGCATTGAGCAGGGCAACGGAACGAGACGTCGAGGCGAAGGTCGTGGTCGATCCGGCGATCGGAGGTGGCATCGTGGCGAAGGTCGGTGACATGGTCATCGACGGCTCAGTCCGCAGCCACCTCGAGGGCCTGCGCCAGGCACTTCGCTGACGAGGAGCACTGATGGCTGAGAGCACCGGTTTGATCATCGACCCCGAGGACATCGCGGCTGCCGTTCGCAAGCAGCTGGAAGGATGGACTCCCTCGGTCGAGACGGAGACGGTCGGCTATGTGACGGCCGTGGCCGACGGCGTGGCGAGGGTTTCGGGGCTCCCCAATGCCATGGCCTCCGAGCTCCTGGAGTTCCCAGGTGGACTCCTCGGTGTCGCCCTCAACCTGGATGAGGACTCCATTGGCGTTGTGCTGATGGGCGAAGCGGAAGACATCGAGGAAGGTGACCCCGTCCGCCAGACAGGGGAGGTGCTCTCCATAGGAGTCGGTGATGTCTACCTGGGGAGAGTGATCGACCCGCTCGGCAACCCTCTCGACGGGAAGGGTGCCATCGATCCTACGGAGCGACGTCTTCTCGAGGTGCAGGCGCCCTCGGTCGTCGACCGACAGCCGGTGAAGGAGCCACTTCAGACAGGGATCAAGGCCATCGACGCCATGACCCCCATCGGGCGGGGCCAGAGAGAGCTGATCATCGGCGACCGCCAGACGGGCAAGACCGCTATCGCGGTCGACGCCATCATCAACCAGCGCGACACGGATGTGCGCTGCATCTACGTTGCGATCGGACAGAAGGCATCGACGGTGGCGGACGTCGTTGCGTCGCTCGATCAGCACGGTGCCCTCGACTACACGGTGGTGGTGGCGGCCAACGCTTCGGCTCCCGCGGCGCTGCAGATGTACGCCCCCTACGCAGGCTCGGCCCTCGGCCAGTACTGGATGTACAAGGGAGAGCACGCCTTGATCATCTTCGACGACCTCTCGAAGCAGGCCGTCGCGTATCGCGAGATCTCGCTCCTCCTGCGAAGGCCACCTGGCAGGGAGGCCTTCCCGGGAGACATCTTCTACCTGCACAGCAGATTGCTCGAGAGGTGCGCCAAGCTCTCAGACGAGCTCGGCGGCGGATCGCTGACGGGTCTTCCGCTGGTGGAGACGAAGGCGGGAGACATCGCGGCCTACATCCCCACCAACGTGATCTCGATCACAGACGGCCAGATCTACCTCGAGACCGACCTCTTCTTCTCGAACGTGCGCCCTGCCATCAACCCAGGAACATCTGTCTCGCGGGTGGGTGGAGCTGCGCAGATCGACGCCATGAAGAGAGTGGCCGGCCCGCTTCGGATCAACCTCGCGCAGTTCAGGGAGCTGGAGGCCTTCGCGGAGTTCGGCTCGGAGCTGGATGCCACATCACTT
>CAZKJJ010000089.1:0-8539 GCA_964553055.1 uncultured Acidimicrobiia bacterium | reverse complement strand
TGGTGATCAGCACCGTGATGGCCTCTGTCGGCAGCAGGTAACAGCCGGCTGCTCTCCGAGACGAGAGGTCGGCAGGATCGACGGCAGATTCCTCAGCTGCAGCCGGTCGATGCCAATTGCGCCGAGTCCGCCGGGACGAAACTGCCGACGATCTGCCATTCCCAACCGTCTCCCGAGGGGCATATCGCATAGAACGTGAATGCTCCGGAGTCACGGTCACCGTTGCTATCCAGCGCAGTCGATCCGTTCAATCCGGTCGACTCGGCAGCTACCGACTCATAGACCATGCGAAAGTCCTCGCTCCCGACAGATCGCAGCTGCGCCTCCCAGCCAACTGCCAGAGCGTCATGGGCCGCGATGGTGTATGCCTCAGCGGCCAGCCCCGTTTCGGCTTCGATCTCATCGACCACCGGTCCCCATTCGTCCTCATATGCCGGGTCGAGTCCAAAGATCGGGCTTGGAAAGCCGATGGCGGCCGCAAACTCCGCAGCCGCAGCATTGGCAACGAGCTCCCGGTTCAGCACCACGCCGTCGCTGCCGTACCACGCAAAGCCGACCAGATCAGCGTCCGCCGACGCGACCTCGAACAGCTCGGCGACCTCGGAGAACCCAGCGAGATAGATGCCGATTCGACCGGTGGTGGCTGCAATCTGGACCTTGATCTCGTCAAGCGATGCGGTGAAGTCGGGATTCTCGGTCGAATAACCCACACCGTCGGTCATGAAGATCCCCTCTGCCTCGGTTGCCTTTCGCAGGGTCGCAACCAGGTCGCTGTTGCCCAGGTCATCACGCCATATCGGGACCACGCTCTCGATCCCGTCAGCGACAAGCAGCGCAGCCAGCGCCTCGCTCTCCTGGCGACCCCCCGGAATGAACCGCAGCACATTGTCATCCGCGATGGCGAGGTCCGAGGCGGTGCTGCCCTGGCTGACGATCACGATGTCGTTACTGTCGGCGAAGTCTTTGACCGCACGGACCTCGGCGCTGGATTGTGGCCCAACGACGAAGGTGATCCCTTGCTCAGCGAGGGCCTGGAGCTTGTTGAGCGCCTCATCGGGATCGCCTGCCGTGTCCTCAACCACCACCCGGACGCCGAGAGCCTCACCGTCGGCATTGACACTTTCGGCAGCAATGGCGAGAGCAGCCTGGCTCGTCTCGCCCAAGGTCGCCCAGTCCCCGGTTAAGTCGAGAAGCGCCCCTACGACGAATCCAGATCCAATATCCGCAGAGGCGTCGCGCGGTTCGGTCTCGGCGCAGCTCGCGAGCGTCCCGGCGACTACGAGAACGACAGTTACGGCGGCGAACAAACGCCTCGGCACATCAACACCCTACCTACCCACAGAGAGGCGCCGCATGGTCACGACGGTGCAGGCCAGCCGGTCAGCGCCTTCGCCCGCATCTCTCGCTTGGGGGTCACGGGCTCGACGGCAAGCACAGGCACCACACCCCCAAGTCCGGGCGGTGAAACCCTGGTGGGCCGGAAACACGTGAGCTAAGCGGGTGCGCGAGCGCCGACCTGGACGATTCGGGGCAGAGTCGCCACCATTCCCGGCGTTTTCGCCAACTCGCCGAGCTCCTCGACGAGCTGGAGGAGTTCTTCTTGGCTCGCGAGGCCCTGGGCGATGACTGGTTCTGCGATTGCTTCCATGGTACGGGCATGAATCTGCAGGTCCGCCGGCAGCCGCAAAACTGGCTGAACCACATCGACGAAGACGTCGGTGGCCCCCAGCTCCCTGAGTAGCGGTGCGAGTTCAGGTGCCACATCTGGACGTGCTCCCACCCCGAGGGCTGCTGTCGCATACAACCGAGCATGGCGGGCCAATGCCTCGGATGGCGGTGAACTCCAGACGGCGTCGACTTGCACGTCTTCAACGACGATCAGCCCTCCGGGTTGGGCGGCGGCGCAAAGTGACCTGAGCGATTCAGACGGTTCGCTGGTGTGGCTGATGAGACATCGTGCGTAGACCACATCGAAGTCAGTCAGTTCGGATTCGCTGCCCAAGTCGTTGAGGTTGCCGACAAGGAACAAGGCAGACCCGTCTTTAGTCTTGCAGCGCTGTTCTGCAGCCTCGATGACGTCTCGGTTGACGTCGATACCAAAGGCGGCCTCTACTCCTGCCGCCGCGGCGCGACAGGCCACGTCACCGATTCCACAACCCACATCCAAGAACCGCTCAGCTTCGAAAGCGGCGTTTCTGGTGAGGAACGCATGCGTCGTGGGCCAGAACAGTCGCGCCAACAGTTCGAGACGGTCCAGTGCGGCACTTCCAGTGCGAATGACATACGTGGTTTCGTCCGTCTCATCGGCCATCGCAGTGATTCTCCCGGTTTAGGACTCGCACGGTCTAGAGCGACCTGAGCCGCACGTGCAGGGTCAGGAATCGAATCTAGAGAGGATGCTCCGCCCATGTTCGCTAGCCCATGGACATCGGTCGGGCGCTACCACCTGATCATTCAATCCGATGATGCATCACATCGTTGAGAGTGGATGCACCACTCGGGGCCTGGCACCTTTACGGAGCCGTCCCATCGGCCAAGCGACTATTTGCGGTGGAGAGAGCCGGTCAAGCCGCCATGCGGTTCGAGGATCTCGGCGGCTGGTCTGGCGTTGTCAAACGGGGTCGACCCATCGACTGTTTGCGCCAACGTGTGATCCGTCGTCGTGTTGGCCGGTTGGAGGTATGCCCACGGCCGGACATAGCCGCGGTTGTCGGGGAGGCCTGTATTCATTCAGGATTCTGTAGGTCGGGCGTTTCGTGAAGTGCCCCGGCCGAGCACTAAACGAATGATCATGAGAGTAGAAATGAACAGACATGTATTTAGGGCCACGAAAGATCATCCCGGCAGTGCTGTGCGCAATAGTGGTCCTGCAGGCCTGTGGTGGCTCTGAGAGTTCGACCACGACAACCGGTGGGGCTAATGCGACCACGACGTCCCCGGCCATGGTGCAGACAACGAACTCCCAACCGCAGACCACGGCCTCCCCCGCAGAGTCCCGTTCGGATAGGCGCTGTATATCCGTTGACGGGTTCGTCGGCATCAGCGGGTCAGGACACACTCAACGGAGTGAATCTCGCTATCAACATCGTCAACGAGGAGCACCCCGAACTGGAAGCTCTTCCCCTGGCTGCCGAGGCGGGCCTACCGAACCTCGGCGGAGCCGTCATTGAAGTGGTACCTGCCGATCACGAAGGAGATCCCGAAACAGGCGCGTCGCAGACAGCGCGGCTTATTACGAGTGAGGGAGTGGTGGCCATTGTCGGCTCCTATTTCTCATCGGTAACACACGCCGCCTCCGAACGCGCAGAACAGCTGCAGGTTCCATTCGTGACCGGAACCTCATCGTCGACGGCTCTGACGGAGTCGCGCGATCTCGCATTCTTCTTCCGCACCGGGCCATCGGACCTCACCTTCGGACAGACATTCTTCGACTTCTTGGACGATCTCCAATCCGAGAAGAATGCACCGATCAATTCAGTGTCGATTCTGCATGAGAACACGGAATACGGCACAGACGCTGCCAACATCACCCAGCAGCTGATTACTGAACGTGGGTATACGCTCAATCAGGTGGTTTCGCACGGAAACGACGTGAACGACGTGACTCCCGAAGCGACCACCCTCCGGGAGGCCGGCCAGGATGTGATCTTCGTTGCCTCTTACACGCCGGAGGCCATTCTGTTCACGAACACGTTTAAGCAACTGGGCTACACGCCGAATATTCTGGCCTACGGTGCGGGATACTCCGATCCGGCTTACTACGAAGCCGTTGGCAAGGACGGCGACGACTTGGTTGTCCGTGCGGCGTGGGCATTAGAGGCCGTGGCGGACCGACCAGCTGCTGTCGCCGTTTCAGATCTGTATGAGCAAGAGTATGGCCAACCGTTTGATGAGAATGCAGCGCGGAGTTTCACAGCAGCTCTGACCCTCGCCTATGCGATAAACGAGGCGGGTAGCACTAACCCAATCGCTATCCGTGATGCTCTCCGAGGCGTTGATTTGCCCGGCGAAGCGACGATCATGCCATGGGAGGGGGTCCACTTCTCGGATTCGGGCCAGAATGAGCTCGCAAAGGGCGTGATCACACAGAGACTGGACGGAGAGTTCAACGTCGTCTGGCCGTTCTCATCGGATGTAACACCGCTGGTGTGGCCCGCAACACCCTACGACCAACGCTAATTGGCGGTGTTGCCGCCTGCCAGGCTCAACCCACATCTCCGCGTCCTGTTCAACAGCTGCGAACCGTGGCAATGGACGACGTATCCCCTTCGCCAGGTTCCTGCCACGCGATACAAGTAGCCAGCTGGATTCTCCATCCCAAAGCGTCTGCGGCCGCCGAACGCCCCAACGCAGATCCGACCCCGTCAGCTCCTCGTATTGACAACATTTGCCAGAGCGCCCCTCATGTAGGCCGCCCGCACCAGAGGTAGTCGTACTCGGTTGCCCGAACCGGATCTCCCGCCACTGGTCACCAGATGAGAGGAGAACTGAGTCTCTACCAGATTGGGACGCGCGAAGTCGATTCGTACTCACACATTGCGCACAAACGCAACGACATTGGATGGTACGGAAGAGGTCTTACCGTGAAAATCAAGGAAAGAATCTCCTGCTCAGGCCACCTGGAGACCACTCGCCAACACAGAGCGGCACGACGCGTAACGGTCCGGGGTTCGATTCCCCGGGGACCCACCTGTGATCACAGGCGTGGTGCGCAGGTGGTCACCTGTATGAGATGACGGAGTAGAGCTGCCACTCGCCTTCGATGCCCCTCAAGTGGTGGGTGCCGCGGCCCTCGAACTGGATGTCCGAACCGATGACCAGGTCCTTAACCGTGTTTGAAACGAGGATCTCGCCCGCGTTCGCCTTCGCCATGATTCGTGCAGCCAAATGAACGGCGATGCCCCCGACATCGCCACCTCGGATCTCAATCTCCCCGGTGTGGATGCCGGTGCGTACGCCCAAACCTATGTCCTCGATTCGGTTTCGAAGACTGGCGGCGCTGAGGATGGCACGCCCGGGACCGGGGAAGGTGGCTAGCGCGCCGTCGCCAGTCGATGTGATCCACTTTCCCATATGGTCCGCCACTGTCTGTCTGGCGATTTGGTCGTGACGTTCCAGCAAGCCCCGCCATAAGTGATCCCCCAACTGCTCGGCTCTCTCTGTCGATCCCACAATGTCAGTGAAGAGAACACTGGCCAGCTGCCGTTCGGGCTTGTCAACCGACCTGATGGCGGATGCAAACTCCTCGATCGCAGCAAGGGTCAGCTCCGGGTACTCATAGAAAGGGGCGACATCAGCACCGGGCAGCTCAACCAGTCTGGCGTTGGGAACATGCTCGGCCACATAACGGCCGTGTTCGATGGGAAGAGCCTGGCTGTCGGTACGGTGTAGCACGAGGGTGGGAACGTCGATGGTGGGCAGGACGGCCCGGCCGTCTGAGCTGGCATCAGCCGCGATGTATCTGCGGATCAGACTCGGGCTCGCCGTGGCCCGTTCCACTTTGGCGAGATACTCGATGAATTCGGGATCCGAGGCCCGGCTGGGCATCAGGGAAGCTGTGAATCGTCCTGTGCCCCACTCCTGGTCGAGAAGCCGGAGCAGCTGGTCGTGCTCTGCTTCACTTATCCCAAAGGGGTAACCCTCATCCTTCAGGAGTCGCACTGTTGCTTGGAAAAGCACCAGGCCGGTGGTGCGTTCTGGACGACTGGCCGCGAAAAGGGCCATGGCGGGAGCGGCAGTCCCCCCTGCAAGCAGGACGGCTTGTTCGCAACCCACGGTATCCATCACCGCCTCGATCTCGTCACTCAAGGATTCCCAGGGCGGCAGGGCATCGCCAGGAATAGGATCCGACGCGCCGACACCCCTCCGATCGAATCGGATCACCCGACCAAAACGGGCCCACTCTTGGAAGAATGCGCGAGCGTGCGGATCATCCCACTCCGCATCCAACGGTGATAACCAACCAGTGTTGAGCACGAAGTCAACCGGCCCATCCCCAACGATCTCGTAGGCAATCCGCTGACCATGCAAATCGGCGTAGCCAGTTCGACGTTCCACCGCGCCCGAGGCTATCGAGTTCCTTTCCGACGCGACACGAACCGACAAAGCCAAGGTCTACCGGTGCGGTGACTGCATTGCGAGGCCGACATTCTCCGCCCTCGCGTACGATTGCATGCTGCACACATTCAGTGTGGCGGGGGCAACGACGAGGAAGTCGCGGCTCTTCGACCTAGTAAACCGCGCCGTAACCGGGCCCACGCAGCATCCTCAACCTCGGCTCGCCGAGATGCTCCGGCGCGCGCAACCAACCCTTGAAAACAAACTGACATCGCCATGTACGTCAAATGTGACGTTCGGCACTACACCGGGAGGGCGTCGGAGTAGAACCTGGGAACATGACGAGAAGTACGGTCATGTACATCGTTGGGATCGTGATGGCCCTTGGCGCAGCCGCGGCCATGCTGTGGAGTTCTCTCGATGCTGCCCCTCTCATAGTGATTGGGATAATCGGGCTGGTATTCATCGCTGTTGGCGCTCGGGACCGCCGCGGTCACCAGTCATAGCGGCTAAGACTCGCCAAGCCGGTCACGCGACCGCCGGGCATCAGGGGTGCTCACGTCCCAAAGACCGCCGGGGCCAGGATGCCCGAGGCCAAACGCCGGTTAGCCCCGAGCGGTGCAGTTTCGTCCGAGAGCCGCATACCGATTGAAGGGTCTGACCCGTACCGAACAGCTCATCTCGTAGCATCGTCTCGTGGATCTACTCGAGCGAGAACCTGTTCTCGAGCAGTTGGGCGCTCCACTGGCCCGAGCACGTGAGGGGTCAGGCCGACTGGTCCTGCTACGCAAAGAAGCGGGTGTCGGCAAGACGACCGTCGTCAGGGCATTCTGCGACGAGACTGGATGGTCATCGCGATCATCGGGTTGGTCGTGCTCATGCCAACCGCAGGAGAGCTGGGAAGGCGGGCCAAAGTAGTCTCAACGACGCCCGCCTGCAGCGTTGCTGCCTGGCTGTTCCAGTCGATTGGTGGCTACGGGCATCCCTCTCGTTCCGGGTGCTTCTTGCAGTATCCCGGAACGCCACCGCTGTCTCCGGATCCGTCGGCCGATACGGGGTAGAGGGCACTGATACCAGCGATGTCGTCTGCACCGAGTAGTTCGAGCCCGGCATCCTGGTACCAGGCGTACATCAGCGCATCGGTGTCGGAGGAGTGGCCGAGTCCCGCCATGTGGCCGAGCTCGTGGGCAGCCACCGTATGCGTCTCGAATCCGCCCGGGGTATCCCAGATGACATCCGAATTGGAGCTGAGCGCCATGTCGGCTTCTTGCGGTGCGGCGAACGGACCGCCGCGGGTACGGAAGTTGAACCAGGTCACACCGAGGGTGATGCCACCGTTTTGGTATCCGCCCAGATCAGCCCACCCCACCTCGTTTCTACCGTTGAAGCCCTGATCTCCGGGACACTCGTCAACGAGCGACGGACACTGGCTGGTGGAATCGGCATAGGAGAACACAAACGAAGAGCTGGCGACCAGGTTCCACTCCTCGGCGGCAATGCTCAGGTCGCCGCCATCGAGCAGATAGTTGGGCCCGGAACCATAGGAGCTCCAATAGAGGTCGACTCGATCGTTATCCAGGCTGCTGTCTTTGAACTGACTCCACGTCCCGTTCTTGGTGAACTGCGCCGAATCCACGACCGCTGCCCCGCGTCGGTCCAGCTCAGCACGAGCTGCGGCGGCGGCGCCGGCCTCCGAGAAACCGGCCACAGTGACGTGCAGGAACGTTTGCTGACCGTCGATCACAGTCCGCCCGAAAGCCGACGCAAGATGGGCTACAGCCTCCTCGCCGATGCTGGAGGGCGCCGTGTCAACAGCAAACCCTGGATTGACGGATGAGGCAGCAACCACAAAGGCTGACGAAGCCACAACCAGCAAACGACGAAACATAGAGACCCCCTCCTCGCCTAGTAGTCAGATCTCAGACAAGCTAGCGGGCTCCGAGCATTTGTCACCTGATGACAACACTGCATGAGCCGAAGGCGCATTTCGCCTCATTGACCGACGGTGCCGAACACCGACAGAGCTCTTTCCATGGAGCCGCCTCACGGTTGTTGTGAGTCGCTCTACTGGTGACTAGTCACCTGGAGCGCAATCCGAATGATCATCGAGAAGACCAAGCGAATCTGCCGATTAGGTCGTCGATGAGACAAGACTCGATGTTCGGAGCTTGGCTTGGGCGTCTCCGCAGGAGAGGTGCCTCCGTCAAGCGTGAGCGGGGCGCTGCCCTCGTTGAAGCCGCGTTCGTCCTACCCCTTCTCTTGATCCTGGTTCTCGGGGTGGCCGACTTTGGGGTCATGATCAACCGCGGGACCTTGGTCAACAACGCCACCCGCGAGGGCGCTCGTGAAGGAGTGTTCGGCAGCGACGCCGCGACCATCGAGGCTCGAGTCCGGGATGCTGCGATTGGTCTCGATCCAGTCGACCTGACCGTGACGATCAGCTGCAAGGCACCAGATGGCACTGCCTGTCCCGGGGTCGACT
>CAZKJJ010000088.1:0-8631 GCA_964553055.1 uncultured Acidimicrobiia bacterium | reverse complement strand
AGACGTAGTCGGCTGACGCAGCCAGATCGCGATCGGAGTCCAAGTCGAGGGCGAGAGCCGGTCGCCACAACACCCGAGTTTGGTAGGGCGCCGCAGCTGCGAGGTGGCGGCGAAAGCTGCCAGGCCCGTACGCGAACCGAAAGCGATCGATGTCGCCTGCCAAGACATTCGTGCCACCGTCGTACGATGGCGCGAGCAGCATCCCGCCGGGAGGGAGCGCAGCAGTCAACGCCCTGAAGTCGCCTGCCGTCACCAAAGGCAGGTCCGCGTGCACGATCGCCCACGGCAAGCCAGAGCGCCTGGCATGGGTAACCCCTGCACCCGCGGCCCTGTCGAGTCCCGCTGGGACGTCAGACGGCTCGTGGACGATCTCGGTGCCCGCCGAAGCAGCCCACGCTGCGACCCCGGGGTCGTCCGTGACGACTCCCACCACGAGCCCGGCTTCCAACGCCGCCTGGACCGTTCCGGAGGCGATCCGCCGGATGAGAGCAGACCTCTCCTCATCCGAGAGGACGGCGTCGAGCCTCCGCTTCGCCTCGGAGAACGGCTTGAGGGGGATAGCGACGAAGAGGCTCAGCCGACGACCTCGTACACCCTCCGGAGAGGCGTCCTACGCATGAACTCACGGACGCGGACCTGGCTGGCCTGGATGTCTGGCTTGGCGAGGACCTCTTCCATGGCCTCGACCGACGTCCAGCGGGTCAACGCTCCCCCCTCTATGAGACCGTCACCCCCAGGCTCCGTCGAGGCGATCAGCTCGATGGCCAGGCACTCGTCGTAGGCCTCGAAGACGGGCACGACGTCCTCCTTGAAGAGGGCTATCAGCTGCTGCATGTCCTCGGGGGCGCAAGCCGAGAGAAACAGCCTCACCACCATCACCAGCTCCACGTGGCTTTCGAGAACATCCCTGTGAGGTCGGGATTGCGATCGAGCGAGCCGGCGCTCCTGTCGTACGAGGCGGCACGGCGCTCACCGGTGCCCGGATACATGAGCGTCACATCGATGCTGCGGCGATCCACGCGGATGACGTTGTAGGACGGTCTCGTGTATCCCCTGAGCCGATAAGAGGAGGCCGTACCGCTGTTGACGACCAGCATGCTGCCGATGCTCCAGACGTGAGGCACGTGCTTGTGTCCGCACATCACCAGATCGACTCCCCTGTCCTCGAGCAGGGCGATGACATCGCCGGCATCCCAGACGATGTTCCGCTCACGCCCTGTGCCTGGCACGGGGATCAGGTGGTGGTGCAGAGCGAAGATCCTGAAGTCGGCCGGCGCCGAGAATTGCTCGAGGATCCACTCGTAGCGCTCGCGTCCCACCTCCCCCTCCGCGAGGTCGGGCTTCGACGAGTCGACTGCAACGATGCTCGTGCGGCCAGGCCATCCCGACTTCGTCAGGTGGACCACCCGGTCCCCCTTGCCCGAGTTCTCGCCCTTACCGAAGTAGTCCTGGAAGTGGACGTAGCCGACGTTCTTGGCGTCGTGGTTTCCAGGGATCACCACTGTCGTGAGCTCCTCGAGGAGCGGTCGGAGTGCGGCGTGCGCCATCTGGAACTCCGTTGCGTAGCCCTCCTGCGTCAAGTCCCCCGCCACGACGACCAGATCGGGCGACAGATCCCGGATCTCTTCGACTGCGCTGGCAAGCAGGTCGGGAGCGAAGAGCAGAGACCCACAGTGAATGTCGGAGATCTGCGCGATGACCAGTCGACTCATGTTCTCCTCTCGATGCTAACCAGGGCCCTGCTCGAATCGGCGTCGGTCGTCGACAACGAGGGGGCACGTTCTATAGCGTTGCCTCGCGTGATGAGACACACCAAGATCGTGGCGACACTGGGGCCTGCTGTTGCTTCCCGGCCCGCCATCGACGAACTCGTCGAGGCTGGCATCGACGTCGCCAGGCTCAATTTCTCGCACGGAGATCACGGGAGCCACGCGCAGTTCGCTACCTGGGTCAGGGAGGCAGCCGATGCCCAGGGTCGTACGGTCGCCCTCCTCCAGGACCTCGCAGGACCCAAGATCAGGGTCGGCGCCCTTCCGGGGGGCGTCCAGATGCTCGAGACAGGCTCGCCTCTGGCGCTCACTGTCGGTACGGGCCCCGGCTCGGCTGACGAGCTGCCTGTCGACTACCCAGGCCTCCTCGATGACGTTGGCGTCGGAGACGCCGTCGTCCTGGCGGACGGTCGGGTGCGGCTGAAGGTCCGCGATAGGAAGGACGACCACTTGGTGGCGGAAGTCATCGAGGGCGGCCAGGTGAGCGATCACTGTGGAGTCTCGCTGCCCGACTCGCAGCTGTCGGTGCCCAGCCTGACAGACAAGGACAGGGAAGACCTCGAGTTCGGCGCAGGCATCGGATTCGACTACGTGGCCGCCTCGTTCGTTCGCAGCAGTGAGGATCTCCGGCGGGTTGCGGCGGCGGCGCCGCCCGGCACTCCTGTCGTGGCGAAGGTCGAGCTCGCTGCCGCCTATCAGAACCTCGACGACGTGATGTCGGCTGCGGACGGGATCATGGTTGCCAGGGGCGACCTCGGGGTCGAGCTTCCCCTCGAGGACATTCCGATGGTCCAGGACGAGATCCTCGCCAAGACCAACGCCGCGGGACTCATCTCGATAACCGCTACCGAGATGCTCGAGTCGATGGTCCACTCGTCGCGTCCGACACGCGCGGAGGTCACAGACGTCGCCACGGCAGTGCTCGCCGGCACGGATGCCGTGATGCTCTCTGCCGAGACTGCGATCGGCGACCACCCGACGAGAGCGGTTCGAGCCATGGCGCGGATCTGCTCGCGTGTCGAGGAAGGATTGAGGGGCTCGAATCAGTCCCACGTTCCGTTCCTGACGAGCTTGCCCACCTTGGCCTCGGCTGTGGCGGGAGCGGCGGTGGAGGTAGCCCACAACCTCGACCTGGCCACGATCGTCGGGTTCACGGAGACGGGGAACACGGCACGCCTGCTCTCCAAGTACCGCCCTGCTGCAGACATCGTCGCCTTCTCGCCTTCGTCGTCTGCGAGGCGGCGGATGGCGCTGTACTGGGGGGTCACACCGCGGCCCTTCGAGCCTCGGACCCACACGGACGACATGTTCGAGGCGGCCCAGGCAAAGCTGCTGGAGGCAGGCTGGTGCGATAAGGGGGACGTGGTCGTGATGGTCGCAGGCGTCCCACCCAACCAGCGGGCATCGACGAACATGCTCAAGCTGCACAAGATCACCTAGGGGCCGCTAGTACAGTCTCGGTCCACGGAGGGTGTGTGGTGGGCCAGCTGATCGAAGTGACCGAGACCCGTCTGGGCGATGTGACGATCTTCGCCACGGACAGGACCCTTGGAGGGCAGGACGGGGCGGCCTTCACATCTCCTCCCGAGAAGGAGCCGTCGACCTGGCCAGAGAGGCTGGCCACCAGGCTCTGGGAGGCCGATCCCGACATCGAGGCCGTCTACGTGCTGTCCAACGCGATCTCGGTCGAGCGATCGGGAGGGTGGAGCCCCGAACACGTCGAGACGATCTCGATGATCATCAGGAACCTGTTCGTCTTCTACGAGGAGAACCGGGACTGAGCCTCAGGGCTCCGTGGTGGTCGTCGTCGGCTCAGGAGGAACGGTCGTCGTCGGCGCGAGGGTGGTCGTCGTCGGCTCGGGACACTCCTCTCCCGTGTGGCCCTCCTGCCCCTCGGGGATCATGCAAGGATGCACGAGCACGACCCGGAACGGCGCCGAGTACCGAACGACCCAGTGATTCCTGACTTCGGAGCCGTCCGGATACTGGATGATCCTCGTCACGTCGACGTTCCACCCGGTGCCGCCTCGGCTCTCGACGACCTCCTCACCTGGCTCGAGGTTCGGATCGGGCATGTACTTGGTGGTCGACTCGCGGAAGCTGTAGCGAGGCGACAGCTCAGCCGTCACGATGCGGCCACCTGACCCTTCGTTGAGGACCTGAAGAAGGGTATCTCCCCCCTTCTGCTCACCAACCACCACCCGGTCCCCGTTCGATCCATAGAACTTGACCGTGATGGACGTGTCTGTGTACTCCGTCTTGATCAGGACCGCGGACGACGTGTCGTTGGCGAAGATGAGATTCGGGGCAGGCCACGAGATCGTCCCCTCGATGCCCTCCGGGTAACGGCTGAAGTAGAGGCTGTGGGGCTTGTGCTCGATGTCCTCGAATCCGCCCCAGAACACGGCGTTGTAGAAGGTCGTCGCGAACTGGCTCACCCCGCCCCCCACCGTGTCCTCGAGCTCGCCGCCGATGATCGTCCCGGCCTCGCAGTAGCCCTCTGCGGTCGTACGGGGGCCGACGTACTCGTTGACCGAGAACGCATCGCCTGGAAGCACGAGGGCGCCGTCGATCTCGTCGGCGATCAGATGGATGTTGTTGACTCGACACTCACAGCAGCGGTGATAGGTGGTGAAGGCGGATACGAGATGCTCCACGCCGAGCTCCTCGAGCTCGAGTGTGGTCACCTCCGGCTCGGCGCCGTCCTCGAAAGGGAACTCACCGACCCTGGCGAAGGTCGTCGCGGCTGTCGTGATGGCTTCGGTGGCGAGACCGCTGTCGACGAGCGTGCCAGGCCTGCTCGGGAGAATCGAGATCTGATCGTTCTCGTCGACGACGAACTCGGCGTTGCGAGGCGGAGCCTCGAGATCCTCTCTGATCACGTCGAGGTACGTGTCGATGGTGGCGGTGTCGAATCCGAGATCGAGGCTCGGCACGGGCTCGCGGACGATGGACACCGCGAAAGCCTCGGCCAGCTGCTCGACGGAGAAGCTCACGCTGACCTCAGGGTCGTCTCGGGTGAGGGTGACCGGCCCTGACAGCAGCTTCCGCGCCATGGCGAGTCCCTCGTCGAGGTCGTCCTTGGTGAGCATCGGCTCGAGGATGTTCACCGGAAGCACGATGGGCTCCCGCTCCGGCTCGAGCAGGCTGGCGAGCACCTGTTGCGGCACACCGGCTCTGGCCACACCCAATCCGGGGCTCGGGTAGGCGACGACAGGGACAACACCTTCCAGCGCGATCGACCCCTGGAACGGCAGCTCCATGCCAGAGTCCTGCTCCCACTGGTCGAGGAGCTGGTCCAAGGACTCCTCGTTCAGCGTACCGACGATGGGAACCGTGTAGGTCTCGCCGAACGAGCCCAGCCACCACGTGAACTGAGACAGGATCCCCCCCTCCCTTCCGATGCGCATCGCCGAGCCGATGACGTTGTCACCATCGATGTCGAACCCGACTGTCTGAGGAAGGAGGTCGAACGTCGAGCCGTTCACGGCGACAGTGGCAGGCGTGTTGACGAGCTGGTCCTCCACGGCGAGAACCTCTGCTGTCGCCTGGACCTCGCTCATACCGCCGATCTGGACGTTGCTGACGAGGACGGATCCGAGGACCTCGCCCGAGTGGCTCCAGCGGTAGATGAAGAAAGCGGAGAGGACGATCACCACCAGGCCGGCGAGCGCGCCGGCTATCACGACCGCGATCCGGGTATACAGAGGCATTCGGGTGTGGGCCGTCCCTGCGACGGCGAAGTCTACCGGCGCTCGCCGCCTACCAGATCGCGCCCCGATACCATCGGGCGGTGGTCGACTTCCCTGCGGTCCCTCCAGGCCTGCCCGTGCGCATATCCGCTTCTTCGTTCGTCGCCTTTCGCCAATGCCCGGAGCTGGCGAACGCCAGGCTGCATGGGGAATACGGGCCCGACACAGTCGGCGCGTTCAGAGGTGGCCTGGCACATCGCCTGTTCGCCAGGCATTTGGAGTCCGGCGCGATACCGTCAGAAGACTTCGAGCAGGCGTGCAAGGAGGAGATCGGACGATCGAGCCTGAACCACAAGATGGCCTCCCTCGGACTCAAGGGGGCGGAGCTCGATCGGGTCTTCGAGGTGGTCAGGAGCCTCTACGACCGGTTCGCGTCCCTCTCGACAGAAGGGTTCTCGAGAGCGGAGGTCGAGCTGGAGGCGGAACCGGCCCCCGGTGTGCAGCTGTCAGGGTCGGTCGACGCAGTCTTCGAACGAAGCGACGGGGAGCACCTCGTCGACTGGAAGACGGGGGGACTCGGTGAGGTCGTGGCCCAGCTCAGCTTCTACAGCCTGCTCTGGTGGTACGTGTACGGACAGCTCCCCGCCTCAGCCGAGGCGGTCTCGATCGGGACGGGGGAGCGCACCTCGGAGAGACCGACGCACGAGAAGGCCTCGGAGACGATACGCGAGGTAGCAGACATGGTGATGATGCTGCGGACTGCCTGGGCGAGCGGCGACGCCCTTCCCAGGCATGGCGGACCGTGGTGCGTCGGGTGCGCTCGGCTGCCCGGATGCGTCGAGGGGCAGGCAGCCATGCGTATCGCGGCTCCGCGAGCAGGCGACTAGCCGGATTCCGGCACGGCGAGAGATGGCCGCAACTCGAGGACCTCCCCGGGAGGCACCCTCAGGTCTCCCATGAGCTCCTCGGCCAACGCGATGAGTCTGGCTCGCATGTCACCGAGGGAGGAGCGGACGCTCTCCACAGATCTCCCGATGTCGGTGAGCGCTCGCCGGTTGGTGGAGAACAGCTGGGCGAGGGACCGCAGCTCGAGGAGCTTCCCCTCGATCGCCCGGGCATCGATGCCATCTCGCCCAGGCACGCTCGACGCGGCCAACGAGGCGGCGGCCCAGCGGAGCCCCACGCCGACCATCGTGCCGTCTCCGAGCTCCGTCAGGAGGAGCTTGTCTCCGTAGACGGCGAAGCTTCCGACCTCCACAGGAAACGCGTCCTGGGCGGAGACGCATATGGCGAACGCCGCACCACGGTTGGTCATGGCGCGGTCGAGCTCGTCCAGGATCCCTTCCCGACCGGTGAGGGCGATCGTCGCCTGGTCCTTGGTCTCGATGACCACGACCTCACCGTGGGGAAGCGTCACGGTGATGTCGCCCACCAGCCCCAGGTTGCCCGGCAGCGAGCTCGTCCGCTCGACGATCGCTCCTGCCGACCGTAGGGCTTGGCGGACGTGCTCCTCGACGACGTCCTCGAAGGCGAAGCCCTTCCTGGTCCCCAGAGTGGCTTCGGACCGGCGTCCCTGCTCACGCATCACGACGTCTCGCAAGGCGTCGAGACGGTCGCGCAGTGTCTGAGCGAGGCGGCCGAGAGCCGTGTCCTCGGCGTGCGGGTCGAGCGCAGCGGAGAGCCAGCCCTCGAGGGAGCCCCCTTTGCCGACCAGGTCCTCGATCTCTCGAACGAAGCGGGCCGCGTGGCTCTCTCGGTCGGCGGGATCGAGGGCGCGAGCCAGCTGATCGCGCCACGAGGTGAGCTCGGCGAGGGTCCTCCCCATCGCGGAGCTGGCCCGATCCGGATCGAGCTGGTGGCGGAGCGCCTCTTGGGCTGAGGCGAACAACTCACCGACCTCTGCCCGGGCGGAGGTGAGTACCTGCTCGACCGAGCTGCGCACGGAAGCGTCGACCTCGGCCAGATCGAGCCCCAAGCCCATGCTCAGCACCCCGCGGGCTCCGACGGACAGGGCGCGGGCCACCAACTCGTCCCGGCGCTCGGGCGCTTGAGCCTCGAGAAGGTCGTGGACGACGACGTCTTCGACATCGAGGTGCTCGATCCTGATCCCGGCTGGTGTCATGAGCACGGTCATTGCCGACAACGTAACGGCACCCTGTGACAGAAACCGATGTGCCGGGATTCGCGGGCCCTCTGTGCGACAATCGGTCGCCATGGGCATGAGCCTGGCCGCCCTGAGGGAGGCCATCGAGGAGATGCGGCTGGTGTCCGGTCTCGAAGAGCGATGTGACGAGCTCTTGGCTGAGGTGCTGGCCGCGGAGGACGTGCTCCTCGGAGGCCGGGATCGCAAGCTGGTGGTGGTCATCGCAGGGGCGACCGGGACGGGCAAGTCAACGCTCCTGAACGGTCTGGGGCAGCGCCTGATCAGCGAGACCGGCAGGCGTCGGCCAACCACGCACAGCCCGGTCGCCTGGTGCGGCACGGCCGACGGGCTACCAGCAGGCCTGCGTGCCAGGTGTGTCGAAGGACAGGACCCGCTGCTCGATGCGGTGTCCATCGTCGACGCTCCAGACGTCGATTCGACCGTCGAGGGTCACCGCGAGGAGACCGAGAAGCTGCTCCGCTACGCCGACCTGTGTGTGTTCGTGGCCTCAGCGAGGCGGTACGCGGACTTGGCTGCCTGGTCTGTCCTCAGAGCGCTTCGAGATCGGGGCATCCCGCTGTTCTTCGTGCTGAATCGGCTCCCTGCCGGCGAGGCAACCAGGATTCATCAGGACTACGTGTCGAGGCTCCTGGCCGCGAACCTGTTGGATGTCTCCGTCAGGCCGCGCGTGATGCTCGTCGCCGAGCAGGACGTGGGGGCCCAGAGCCTCGACAGGCAGTCAGTCGCGCCACTGCGGAGTCTCCTGGCGGGCTATGCCAAACCAGCGGCGCGAGCGCAATTGATCTCTGCATCTTGGCGAGGCCGCGTCACGTACCTCTTGGCCGAGATCGAAGGACTGGCGGCGGCTGCCGACCGCCTCGGTGATGCCGCCGGCGCTCTGCAGGCCGCGGCCAGGGCAGCGTTCTCGGTCGCCTGCGATGGCCTGGTGCAGCCGATCGAGGCGACGCGGAGCACGGAAGCCCTGGAGGATCTCCTCATCGGCGCAGGCGAGAGCGCAGCAGCAGCC
>CAZKJJ010000087.1:0-8672 GCA_964553055.1 uncultured Acidimicrobiia bacterium | reverse complement strand
CGAGGCCCGCCTGAAAGTGCTGCCCAGTTTCGCCACGGTTCCTGCATTTCCCATGATGATGGGTGTCGCGGGCCTCGAAGGACTGGAGTTCAATCCTGCACTCCTCCTGCACGGCGAGCACGAGATCGAGCTGGCAGGACCGATCCCAACGCGAGCGACAGCGCAGCACGCCGGACGCATCGTCGGGCTCTACGACAAGGGAAAGGCGGCTGTGCTGGTCGTCGAGACCGTCTCATCTGACGACAGGGGAGCTCCCCTCTTCGTCAACAGGGCCTCGTTGTTCCTGCGTGGAGAGGGGGGCTTCGGAGGGGACGCAGGGCCGCCCTCGGCGCCGGGAGCTCCCGACCGACCGCCGGACACCGTCGTCGAGACGCCTACCTTGCCGCAGCAGGCCCTCCTCTACAGGCTCTCAGGGGATCGCAACCCCCTCCACGCGGACCCGTCGTTTGCAGCTCTCGGAGGATTCGAGCGCCCCATCCTCCATGGCCTGGCCACGTATGGCATCGTGTGTAAGGCGACCGTCGAGGAGATGCTCGGAGGAGAGGTCGAGAGGGTTCGAGGCTACCGGGCTCGCTTCGCAGGCGTGGTCTTCCCAGGCGAGACCATCGTCACCCGCATCTGGCGCGAGGGCGAAGAGCTGCGGATCGCCGCCGACGTCGCTGAGCGCAAGGCGGCCGTGCTGACCCACGCATCGATGGAGGTGCGGTAGTGACCATCGAACTGGTCACAGAGCGGGTCGACTCGCTGCTCGAGGCTCACGACCCTGCTGCGACACCTCCGCTGGACTTCTGGAGGGCTCAGTTCGACGCAGGTCTCGCCTTCGTCGGCTTCCCTGAGGGCGAGGGCGGCCTTGGGCTGCCGCCGGGCCTCCAGCGGGTGGTCAACGCGGCGCTCGTCGAGGCAGGGGCCTCGCTGGAGAACATCGCCATGAACCCGATCGGCTACGGGATGGGCGCGCCGACCGTCGCTGCCCATGGAACGCCCTCCCAGAAGCGACGTTGGCTGAGGCCGCTGTTCACGGCGGAGGAGGTCTGGTGCCAGCTGTTCTCGGAGCCCGGAGCAGGTTCGGACGTAGCCGGCCTCGCAACGAGCGCCGTGCCAGACGGGGAAGAGTGGATCGTCAACGGTCAGAAGGTCTGGACGACGCTCGCCCATACCGCCGCCTGGGGGATGCTGCTGGCCAGGACGGACCCGGGTCTCCCCAAGCACCGAGGCTTGACGTACTTCATCGTCGACATGCGCTCCGATGGCGTCGAGGTCAGGCCGCTCAGGCAGATCACAGGGGAGGCGGAATTCAACGAGGTGTACTTCACGGACGCCAGGATCCCTGACCATGACCGGCTGGGTGGAGTCGGTGACGGTTGGCATGTCGCGATCACGACGCTGATGCACGAGCGAGCGTTCATCGGATCCGAGGTCCCTCCCAAAGGGGGAGGGCCCATCGGCTCCGTGGTCGAACAGTGGGCCAGATCGGGTGAGACATCGATGCGGGACGCCCTCATGAGCCTCTGGGTCGAAGCGGAGGCTGCGAGGCTGACCACGCTCAGGGCGGGGCAGCTTCGGGAGATCGGCACTCCTGGGCCCGCGGGAGCAGCAGGAAAGCTGCATTGGGCGGAGCTCCACAAGCGGATCACGGACTTCGGCCTGACCCTCTTGGGCCCGTCGGGGATGCTCTACCCCTCCTCGTACGAGATGGTGAGGCCAGAAGCGATAGCAACCGCTCGTAGAGACCCCCAGATGAACTTCCTGAGAGCCAGGGCGACGTCGATCGAAGGCGGCACGTCGGAGATCATGAAGAACATCATCGGAGAGCGGGTGCTGGGCCTGCCAGGAGAGCCTCGTATGGACAAGGACATTCCATGGAACGAGGTGCCCAAAAGCTAGAGTGATCGCACGGGTTGTCGGTACCGGCCCGGATGCCTCCGGTGCGCGACAGGGGAGGGGACAACCTTCCCCCCCACTCCCTGGACCCTTCCCTGCACCGGAGGCAATGAGCGATTCACGATCTGCCCCGGGGCAGGATCACCATCAGCACCCCTCGGGTGAGTGTGATCGTGGCGCTTCGTCCCACGAGGCGGTTGGACACGCCTCTCGTCGATCCGCTAGGAAGACGCTCGCCGCGCAGCTCCCAGGCCAGGCCAGAGGTCTCGACACCTTCCGCCGACTCGCCGACGGGTAGGAGCGTGATCAGGTCGCCTGCCGACCCCGACACGTCTGCGCGGTCCCGTACGAAGAGGGCACGGCCCTCGTTCGTCACCCACTCGATCTGATCAGCGACTCGTGATCCTCCCAGCAGGGCCGCGTTGGCGAGCAGATGATCCAACCTTCCGCCTCCTCCTCCACCGACCGTGATCAGGACCGGGTCGAGTTCCCCAGCCCTGGCAAGGGCCAGCTCGAGATCGGTTTGATCCTTGTCAGCGGGATGGGTGGCGATGGGAACTCCTCTGGCGCGGGCCCGCTCCACTGCCGGCGCAGATGCGGAGTCCAGGTCACCCACCACCTCGTCGACCGCCAAGCCGAGCCTCTCGGCTTCGTCGAGCCCCCCGTCCGCTGCGATGACGACATCTGACCGTGGCAACGCCTCCGCCGCGGCCTCGTCCAGTGGGTCGCCTCCTGCGAGGATCAGGATGGTGGGCCGGTCCACAGCCCGAAGCTACCGGCCTACGGTGACCAGAAGGCGACAGAGCCTGCCTCGATTCCCACAGGCGCCGAGGCGTCCAGCGGCTGGACGAAGACCGTGTCACGACCAGCCTGGCGCGCTGTGTAGACGAAGGCCCGACCGTCTGGCGACCACAGGTTGCTGCTGAGCGCGTACTGATCCCAGAAAGGAAGGTACGCCTGCAGGAACACCTGGGTTGGTGTGAACGTGCCGTAGTCGGTGCTGCCCTCAGGACCCCACACCCGCCAGAGCAGGGCGGCCGCGGCTTGGATAGGGGTCGCGTAGAGCAGCCTGGTCCCGTCAGGACTCCATTGGTACAAGACCACAGGATCGGGCTCGACCTCGGTCGAGGTGCCCTCGCCGAGTCGATGGACGACCAGAGGGCCGAAGTTGACGTTTGCCCGCAGGCGAGCATCCAATCCCGAGACCGAATAGGCGAGGTCCGTCCCCTGCGGGCTGAACGAGAAGGAGGCGAACCCCGAGAAGGTCTGTACCACCCGCTGGGGACCGCCATCTGCTCTGCCAACCACCAGACGGCTCAGGCCAGGCTCCTGGGCTACGGCGGGTCCTGCCAGCGTGGAAGACTGGCCAGACACGTAGGCGAGGTCATCCTGGACGCTCCACGCGGGAGCTTGATATCCCTCGGACCGGTCGTCGATGATGGTCTGTTCGCCTGCCGGGGAGACGAAGGAGAGCGTGCGGTTTCCCACATGGGAGGCCAGCAACGCCGAGTCGGGGGCCCACGCGAAGTAGAACGGCTGGCCGGACGCCGCGGTCTGGGCACGGCCGCCTGAGATGATCCACAGGTCGAGGCCTTCCGCTCCCGAGCCGAGCGCGGCGAGCTTCTCTCCGTCTGGGCTCCAGTAGAAGTAGAAGGGGGCAGTGGCCAAGGGAACGTCGATTGGTTCGTGGCCTACGGTTCCTGCGATCCGCACGGACGTGACCGCTCCGGCAGGCGAGCCTTCGATGGCTGTCCAGGCGAGCCTGTCTCCGCGCGGGTCCCATGTCGGCTGGACGAACGTGGTGGTTGGCGACGAGTTGGCGAGTGTCGTCTTCTGAGATCCGTCAGGCAGCATCACCGCCACGTTTCCTGCGCCGTCGAGATACCCGATCCGGCCCGCGAACCCAGACGCGGTCGTGAGTGGCGTTGGGGGGACCGCGGTGTCGCCTGTCCCGGAGCTGCATGCGGAGAGCACGAGGACGAGGATCAGGAAGGACCGCACCACGTGCGATCGTATCCTGTCGGCCAGGGTTGAAGTCACCCCTATCCGTCTACGGACACTGTCCCACGGCTAGGCTCTCTCCGGATCTTCGATGCTCGTTGTCCGGATCCTGATTTTCGTCGTCGGGGCATCGTTGGTGGGGTGGACGCTCCTCTCGGCGATCCGGACAGTCGTCGTTCCTCGCAGTTACAGCGGCGTGCTCTCACGGGCGGTCTTCTCCGTGCTGCTCAGGCTGTTCCAGTTCCTCGCCAGTGAGCGAAGGCGCTTCGACGTACGCGACAGGACCATGGCACTCTATGCCCCCGTCGTCCTGGTGTCCCTTCCGGTTGTCTGGCTGACGCTGGTCCTGATCGGTTACATGGCCATGTTCTGGGCGGCACTGGACTCCACCTGGGGCGAGGCCCTCTACGTCAGCGGGTCGTCGTTGTTGACGTTGGGGTTCGCCCCTGTCGAAACGTTCGGAACTCGCGTCCTCGCCTTCACGGAGGCGGTCTTGGGCCTCGTGCTCCTGGCCCTGATGATCGCCTTCCTCCCTGCCATGTACAACATCTTCTCGAAGCGGGAGACCCAGGTCGCGCTGTTGGAGGTGAGGGCGGGCAATCCCCCTTCGGCCGTCGAGTTCCTCGAGCGGCACAACAGGATCGGCTGGCTGACTCGCCTACCGGAGGACTTCGAGAAATGGGAGACGTGGTTCACGGAAGTGGAGGAGACCCACACCTCGTACGGAGCCCTGGCGTTCTTTCGATCACCTCACGCGGAGCGATCGTGGATCACCGCTGCCGGTACAGTGCTCGATGCCGCCTCGCTCACGGCGTCGACGCTCGACCTGCCCCGGCATCCACAGGCGGACCTGACCATTCGGGCGGGCTACATCGCATTGCAGCGGATCGCCGACTTCTACGGCATCGGGTTCGATCCCGACCCTGCTCCGACGGACCCGATCAGCATCATCAGAGCAGAGTTCGACGGGGCGTACGATCGGCTCGCGATCGCAGGTCTGCCCATGCGTGTGGATCGCGAGCAGGCATGGCGGGACTTCTCTGCCTGGCGGGTGTACTACGACAAGCCACTGCTGGACTTGGCCGAGCTCACCATGGCTCCGTACGCTCCCTGGACGTCGGATCGGTCAGCACCTGACCGGCACAGGCCGAGGGTCAGGCGATGGGGGCGTCAGCGCAAGACTCAGCCTTCGATCGTGAACTCGAGCTCAGAGTAGGCCGTCCGCAGGGAAGCCTCCACGTCTGCAGGCAGATCGCCCTTGGCGAAGAGGAAGCCGAGGTAGCGATCGCCCTCCGGAAGGGGGGCCACCCGGTGACCGATGGGAACCGTGACCTCGAGGCCGCTGACACCTGGCACCGCCAGAGCGGCTTCGCCTCCCTGCACGCTCCGCAGCACTCCCGCACGAGGGATCGGAAGCATCATCACGCCCGAGGCGAGCCGCTCCCTATCTGTCGACCGGACGGGCATGGCCAGGGCGTGCCGCAGCAGGATCGACTCGAGCGACGTGCCCAGGAGCCCGAACCTGAGCGCTCTGCCGCACAGTCCACCGATGGACCGGGCGGCCAGCTCGAGGATCAGCGGCCCACCATCGGCAATGCGCAACTCGGCGTGTACCGGACCCTCCGTGAGCCCGATCGCGGTTGCAGCTCTGGCGACGACGTGCCTCGCATCGGACAGGATCTCCCTCGGCAACCTCGAGGGGGTGACGTAGATGGTCTCCTCGAAGAACGGCCCCTCCATCCGATCGGGCTTGTCGAACCAGGCCAGAGTTGCGAGCCTGCCGTCTCGGAGCACACCCTCCCAGGCGATCTCCTCGCCATCGACGTACTCCTCGACGAGCAGCGGGCTGTTCGGGTTCTCGCCGGCCTGGGCGAGGATCCTCCTGATGCGGTCGGCCGCGCCAGGCGCCTCGTCTGCGGCGTCGATCCGGATGACGCCCCTGCTGCCTGAGAGCGACAGAGGCTTGATCACACAGGGCAGACCGACGGTCTTCGCTATCCGCTCGATGTCGTCTCCGCGCTCTGAAACGGAGAAGGCGGGTTGGGGGACATCGTCGATGGCCAGTCTTCTTCGCAGCATCGCCTTGTTGCGTGTGATGGCGACGGCATCTGGCGGACTGTGGACGAGGCCCAGACGCGAGGAGGCGAGGGCGGCAATGAGGACGCCTCCGTCGTCGACCGGCACGATCGCGTCGATGGGCGACTCCCTGGCGTAGTCCTCCAGCGCGGAAGCAGACCACTCGGGCCTGCGCAGATCGATCAAGACGAACTCTTCGGTGAGCGTCTGTGCCTCTTCGGATGCAACGACGACGTCGACGTCGAGCTCCCTGGCCGCTTCGATGAAGTCGTTGGCTCGGTAGGTGGAGCTGGGGAGAATGAGAATGGCGCGGGCCACGCTCCCATTTTGCACTATGACTGTGTTTGAAATGGCGGGGGTGGGACTACGATGGGTTCGTGGAACCCGTCATCGCGATCACGGACAAGGCGATCGAGAAGATCCTGGAGTTTCGGTCCCAAGAGCCAGGGGACGACGAGTACGCGCTGCTGATCGAGATCACCGGGATCAGGGGCAATCAGTTCGCATACGACCTGAGCTTCATACCCGTCCTCGACAAAGAGGAGACCGACCTGCTCGCGTACCACGGGGAGCTTCCCGTCATCGTTCCCTCCAAGGATGCAGACAACCTCAAGGACGCCTCGCTCGACCTCTCCAAGGACCTGCTCAACCCAGGGCTCGTCATGAACAACCCCAACACGCCCTCGCCCTCGATCGCGCCCGACATCGGAGAGCTCGAGGGGTCGGTCGAGGAGCGGGTGGGACAGGTGCTCGAGCTTCACATCAACCCCGCGATCGCCATGCATGGGGGGGCAGCGGAGCTGGTGAGTGTGGACGGCAGTACCGCGTATCTCCGTCTGATGGGGGGCTGTCAAGGTTGCGGGCTGGCAGCCGTGACCCTCAGGCAAGGCATCGAGCGGGCCCTCCTCCAGGCTGTACCCGAGATCACTGCTGTCGCCGATGTGACGGACCACGCAGCGGGCGCCAATCCTTACTTCGAGGCTGCCTCGAAGTAGCCCGCTTCAGCAATCCAGGAGCGGGGCCAGTTCGTCGCCCCTTCGCCACGAGGCAAGAGCGAGATCGACGTCGAGCCAGACCAGCTCACGCAGCCTCTCGAGCCTGGCCCTGACCTCGAACTCGTCGAGCACCCCAACCAGGGCCCGGAGCTCCTCTTCGAGCTCGTGGCGGAGTGCCACGTCCCGGCTGCCTGCTTCGCGCTGGGCCAGTGCTTTGGCCCACCATGCAGGGTCGTAGGTCTCATCCAGACCTGCGATGGGGCCTCCCGGTAGAGCCGGCAGCAACTCTCCCGAGGAGATCCCCTCCTCGATCAGACGCTCTGCCAAGTACCGGAAGGGCACGGCCACCTCATCCAGCAGGCTAGCTCTCAACCAAGCATCGCCCAGCGCCGATGAACGGTGCGGGACATGTCGGATCCACACAACAGGGCGCGGCTCGACCAGGCCCAGCTCCAGCGGGAGCTCGTCGAGGTACGCCGCGCTCTCGAGCGAGCACGCGCGGAAGCCGAGGCCATCGAGATGGCATCGGAAGCCAAATCGGCCTTCATCGGCGAGATCTCACACGAGATCAGGACCCAGCTGGGCGGGATGCTCGGCATGACCCGCGTGGCCATGGAGACGCGGCTGACCCCCGAACAGCGCGAGTACCTGGATCTCGCCAGTGCTTCAGGCGACGCTCTGATGACGCTGGTCAACGATCTACTCGACCTTCGGAAGATCGAAGCAGGGAGGCTCGATCTGGAGGAGATCTCCTTCAGCCTTCAGGACACGCTGACAGACGCGGTTGCGGTGTTCGTTCCTCGGGCAGAGGAGAAGGGCCTGACGCTGACGCTCGACGTGGCTTCAGGGCTGCCGGAGTATGTGCGCGGCGATCCCGGAAGGTTGCGACAGGTCATCTCCAACCTCGTGTCGAACGCAGTCAAGTTCACAGATGAGGGCATGGTCACGATCCGTGCCTCTTCGGACCACGACTCGGCTGAGCTCGTCTTCGTTGTCGAGGACACGGGTATAGGGGTGTCTGCTGAGGACATGGACCGTCTGTTCGGCGAGTTCGAGCAAGGATCCAGCTCGACCGCTCCTCTGTATGGGGGTACGGGTCTGGGGTTGGCCATCTCGCGTCAGCTGATCGAGCGAATGGGAGGCAACATCCTCGTCGAGAGCTCTCCTGTCAGAGGTACGCGGTTCATCGTTCACCTACCCCTCGCCCCCACGGATCCGCCTCTGACCCAGCCGCGACTTCGCCGAGGAAGGGAGCTCGAGGGGTTGCCTGTTCTCGTCGTCGCCGAGACGGGACGGTTCAGAGCGGACACGGTCGAACGGGTAGCGGCTGCCGGCTTCGAAGCCGTCGGCGTGCCCGACCTCGATCAGGGGTTGGCCGAGCTCGAGGCTGCCAGGGACAGGGATGCGCCGTTCGCGGCGGTGATACTCGACCTCGGGCGCGACCCGCTGGCAGGGGCAGAGATCATCAGGGCCGACCCGCATCATGCCACGACCCACCTGGTGGTGGTGACCGCGGCCGGCAAGAGGGGAGATGCAGCCCGCTGCCGCGAGCTGAAGGTGGCGGGCTATCTCACCAGGCCGTATCGCGCCCAGGAACTGTTGGACGCGGTGCGTGCGGTGCTCAGTGGAGTGCTCCCTGTCGACCTGACGACGCTCGTGACCAGACACTGGCTACGGGAGAGGAGGAACAGGCTCGACATTCTGGTCGTGGACGACAGC
>CAZKJJ010000086.1:4984-8741 GCA_964553055.1 uncultured Acidimicrobiia bacterium | reverse complement strand
GAGGTGTCGTCTCCATCCTCAATCGAGACGAGGAGGCGATCCGCCGAGTCGCTGGATCGGGGTACCCAGTAGCCGCTCGGCCGCCCAGCCGATGCCGAGCAAGCGCTCATCCTGGCCGTTGCGAGCCACTAGCTGGAGGCCCACCGGCATGCCGGCGGCGTCGAGGCCGCATGGCATCGAGATGGCGCACAGGTCGAGCATGTTGACGGGGTTGGTAGCTCTCGATGTCAGCCGGTTGAGACGAAGGTAGGCCTGGATCTCTTGGACCTCGTCGAGCGCCGGTGGCGTGATGGGCACGGTGGGCGTCGCCAGCACGTCGACAGCTTGCAGGCGCACGTCGGCGGTGGCAGCCAGCTCCCTCCGCTCGGCCAGCGCTCCCAGGTACTGCCGAGCGGTCACGGCTTCGCCCTCTCGCAGCCTTCGGGCGACCGTCTCGTCGAGAAGGTCGAGCCAGCCGGGGAGTTCTCTGGCGACGAACGCTCCGCACTCTGGCGGCACGATGGCGCCTTGCATGTAGAGGTGGTAGGCGGCATCGAACTCTGGCAGGTCCAGCTCCACCAACCGGGCGCCGTGGCCTTCCAGCTCAGCCAGGGTCGCCTCGGCGACGTCCACGATGTCGGGTTGGGCCTCCGCCCAGACTGAGGTCCCACCGACGCCGATGCGGATTCCGGCGAGGTTCACGTCTTCCAGCGACAGGAGCAGCTCCTTCGGGTCCCCGTGTTCGGGATCGACCGAGCCGAAGAAGTAGACCATGTCCGCGACGGTGCGAGTCAGGCCGCCGACGGTGTCGAGCGTGGGGCTGAGCGGGACCACCCCGTCGGCGGGCCAGCGTCCGTAGGTCGACTTGAGGCCAACCGTCCCCGTCATCGAGGCGGGCGTGCGGATCGAGGCAGCGGTGTCGGTCCCGAGCGCGATCACCGCAGACCCTTCCGACAGACTCACGCCGGCGCCGCACGAGGACCCGCCGGGCACCCGGATGGTCTCAGCGTCCCAAGGATTGACAGGCGTGCCCCAGTTCGGGTTGGTGCCGAGCCCGCCGAACGCCAGCTCCACCGTCTGAGTCTTTCCGATCACGACGATCTGCTGTTCGCGCAGTCGCCTGAACAGGAATCCCTCCTGTTCCCACTTCGCGGGAAGACGCTGTGCAGTGCCCGCGAACGTCGGATATCCCGAAACTCCGTAGAGATCCTTCACCGACACGGGCATGCCCCCCAACGGCCCCAGGGGGCTGCCCGCCCGAAGGGCAGTGTCGGCGGCGCGGGCGTCTGCGAGAGCCCGCTCGGGATCCCAGGCCTGATAGGCCAGCAGCGACTTCGCCCATCTGTCGTGCCTGTCGATGGCGGTCGCGGTCAGCTGCTCCGCAGTGGTGGTTCCGCTGCGGAGCGCCCCCGCGATGGCGTCCAGCGGCTCGTCGAGGATCTCGGTCATGGATCAAAGGACGGCACGTGTTGCCAACCCTACGTGCCGATCGTCCTCGCCCAACGATGGCACCGCCCACAGGCCTGCCCATGGGCAGATTCGCACTGGGTCTCTTTGCGCCTGAGGAAGTACGAAGGTCCGCTGTCCCGGCCTCGGGTCTGGCGCCAGAATGAAGTGGACACCGGAAGGAGAGTCCCCATGAAGCTTCAAGGCAAGACAGTGGTTGTCACCGGCGGGGGCAGTGGCATCGGCCGCCAGCTCGTGCTGGGGCTGCTCTCCCGGGGGTCTCGCGTTGGGGCGGTGGACGTTCGAGCGGAGAACCTCGACGAGACCGTCGCCATGGCGGATGCCGGTGACCGGTTGGCTGCCTTCGTGGTCGACGTCACCGACAGGACAGCGGTCGCCGACCTTCCAGGCCAGGTCATCGGCGTGCTGGGCACGATCGACGGGTACATCAGCAACGCCGGGATCATCCAGCCGTTCGTCCGCCTCAACGACCTGGACTACCAAGCCATCGAACGGGTCATCGACGTGAACTTGTACGGGACGATCAACATGGCGAAGGCATTCCTGCCGCATCTGCTCGGTCGGCCTGTGGCGCACATCGCCAACGTCTCGAGCATGGGAGGGTTTCTGCCCGTTCCCGGTCAGACCGTCTACGGCGCTTCGAAGGCGGCGGTGAAGCTGCTCACCGAAGGGATGTACGCCGAGCTCCTCGACACGAACGTCCGGGTCTCGGTGGTCATGCCCGGTGCTGTGGCCACCGACATCACCGCCCACTCAGGAGTGGAGGTGCCGGCCGGGGCCGGGTCGGCTGAAAAGAGCCGCTATCGGGCGACGTCAGCCGAGGAGGCAGCGCGGATCATCCTGGACGGGATCGAGGCCGATCGGCTGCACATCTTCGTCGGCCGCGACTCACGCCTGATGAACCTGGCGAGCCGCCTCGCACCACGGCGTTCGGCACACATGATCTACCGGCAGATGAAGAACCTGCTCCCCTCCGGGGGCGCCGGCGGCGACACTACATCGGCGGTCAGGGCGAAAGGCTTCACCGGCACTCCCTAGAGTCGCATGCGGAACCGAGTTGGGGGAGCCCTGTGTCCGATGCGATCGTGTTCATCAGCTACGGCAGAGTGAGAGAAGGTCAGCTGGAGGCCCTCAAGGAGTTCAGCAAGGAGACCTTTCCCGCTATCGAAGCCGACAAGCCAGCAACGGTCATGCAGGTCGGCTACCTGAACGAAGCGGGCACGGAGGTGCACTTCGTCCATGTGTTCCCCGATGCCGATGCCATGGATGCCCACTTCGTTGGGGCTGGGGAGCGATCTCAGAAGGCTTCCGAGTTCATCGAAACGAAGGGCTTCGAGGTGTACGGCACGCCAAGCGAAACAGCGCTCTCGATGCTGAGCCAGGCACCGGGCGTCGATCTCGGCGTCATGCCGCTGACGCTGGGCGGATTCATTCGCCTGACTACCTGAGGGTCGAGACCGCGTAGCGCCCTCTGTCGCCCGGCGCGGCGAATCGTCGGGGCAGGGAAACTGACGGGGGGACCCTCATACACTCATGGCGCGGTGAGGGTCTTCTTGGCCGGTGCCACGGGAGTGATCGGCTCCCGGCTCGTGCCACTGTTGATCGAAGCAGGGCACGAGGTGGTGGGCATGACTCGCTCTCCCGAGAAGGCCCACTGGCTGGAGCAAGCGGGCGCCCATCCTGTGGTGTGCGATGTGTTCGACGCTGAGGCCCTCGAGAAGGCGGTGATCAGAGCCCGGCCTGAGCTGGTCATGCACCAGCTGACCGACCTACCGGACGACGTGACCCGCTTCGAGGAGTTCGCGTTGTCCCACAACCGGATACGGCGAGAGGGGACGAGGAACCTCATCACCTCGGCCAAGGCGGCCGGCGCCGGCCGATTCGTGGCGCAGAGTGTCGCCTGGGAGCTGCCGGGAGCAGGTGGGGCAGCAGTCGACGATCTGGAGGCCATGGTGCTGGCCTACCCGGGTGTCGTGGTCCGGTACGGACAGTTCTACGGGCCCGGCACCTACTACCCGAGTGAGCCGCCTTCCCCGCCGCGGATCGGTGTTGCCCAGGCGGCCGAGCGCACCCTCGAAGCGCTGGAGGCAGACCCGGGCGTGGTCACGATCGTCGAGCCGTGACCTCTCGGCGGAAGGGAAGCTCCGAGGGCCTCCAGGCAGGGCTCACGGGTTTCGCCGTGCCGACCACCTCGCTCAGGACGCAGGGTGGTCCGTCGGGTTTCCTGTTCCCCATCGTCGCTCTGCCCAAGACCCCTGCCCCGAGCCAGAGGACGATGGGCACGAGCCACACCCCACCGTCAGCGTGGGTT
>CAZKJJ010000086.1:0-4974 GCA_964553055.1 uncultured Acidimicrobiia bacterium | reverse complement strand
GAACACCTCGCCCAGGACGCGGTTTGGTCTGTCGGGTTTCCTGTTCCCCATCGTCGCTCTGCCCAGAGCAAGACCCCTGCCTCGAGCCAGATGACGATGGGCACGAGCCACAACCCCACCGTCAGAGTGGGTTCCGGCTCGCCGCGACTGAGGTGGTCGTCCCAGGCCTCATCCCACTGCATCCACAGCACGGAAGCGATCGCCGGCAGGCACATCACCCAGACAATCCACCGAGTCACGGACGAGACCCGCTGCCCTTCATAGGCAGCGACAGCGGCCACGACGCGAAGGCGAACCACCACAGCGACATGCTCAGTCCCGCCTCCACACCGCAGTCGCACCGAATACCAGGAGCACGCCGGCCATCACACCCAGGCCCCAGGCGACGCCCCACGGCAGTAGAAACCCCATGGCCGCGCTCTGCTCAGCCACGTCCTCGTCGTGGACAAGTCTGGCCACGAGTCCCCACGCGACAAAGGGCACCGCCCCCATGGCGACGATCACGGCTCCCGCCACGAGCCCGAATCCCCTGGAGCCTTCCACGGCAGTGACGCTACCGATCCGCGGCTGGGCACGTCAGGGAACCTCCTACGAGGCGCCGTGGCAGAAGCCTCTGAGCTCTCGCCGGATTGGCGCGGCAGGCCCAGCTACGGGCGCCGGTACTCGTGACAGTCGCGTTGCAGCCACCCGAAGAAGGCGTCGCAACTTCCCTCGAGGGCATAGGTGACCCGCTGCACGTGGGGGAACTGGAAGGCGGTGCCGTTGAGCTGCGCCAGCAGGGCTTCGCTTCCGCACGAGGTCGAGGCGTTGTCGAGCGTCAGGATCACCTCTTCGAAGTCGACGACGAGGAGATCATCATGGAGAGTCACCGATCGAACAGATCCTGCGGTGGCTGCGGAGAACCACGAGGCAGCGTCTCGCGGATCCTGATCCGTGGTCCCTGCGACCAGCAGCTCGTAGGCAGCCGCGATGGGATCGTCGGTCTCGTCGATCAGGCGCTCGACGAGCACCGTCGAGCTGCACGGGTCCTCGCCCGACAGCAGGGCCACCTGCACTGAGGCGGCAGCCTGCGGAGGTGCGGCGCTGGGCTCACCTGCTGCCCCCTTCGAGCCCGATTCCCACACATCTGCACAGAGCACGTGGTCTCCCGCCAGGAAGCCGCCCGCCGGTGCCGGACCCACGGTGATGGCGCCCACTACCTCACCTCTCTCGTCGAGGATGTGCCAGGTGGTGGTGTCTCCTGACTCGAATGCGAGGACCGGGCTTCCATAGCCGGCTGCTGCTTGGCCGATGGCCTCGTCTGGTGTGGGATAGCCCACGGCGTCTGGAGCCGGATCGCCGTGGAAGGCGACCTGTTCCCCACAGGGCAGTGCCCCCGACTGTCGTGCCTGGCGCAGGACACCGAGCTGGTCGATGATGATCGCCACCAGCGCGCTGTTGTCCTCCGAGGTGAATCCGAGCTCCGCCAGCCTGCGCGGCTCGGACTCGCGCAGCTCCTCGCCCGCCTCCTGACGGAGCAGCAGGTCGAATCCGTAGGCGACCAGGTCGAGGTCCCCAAGCTCGTCGACGAACCCTGTGAGCTCCTGGCTCCGCAGGTCCTCGACGAAGAACCGGACCGCCTCGGTGCCGAGCAGCTGCTCGGCGAGCGTGTAGGCCTCCTCCTCGTTGGTCACCAGAGCCGATTCGGTGCCCTCACACGACTCGGCGAGCTTGTCACCATGAGGCCCGAACTCAGTTGCGGTCGCCTCCCAGCCTCGCTCAGTCAGGGACATGACGAGTATCAGCGAGTTGCCGGCCACCGGATCCTCCCACCCCGCCAAGACCTCGATGGTCGAGCTGTCCACCTGTCCGGCGCTGCCCAGGGCAAAGGCGGTTGGCAGAGTGCCATCGGAGGGAAGACAAGAGACGACGTCCGACCAGTCGGCTCCGAACTCCACCTGTCGGTCGGGCATGGCGGCCCGTATGGCGTCCTTCATGCTGTCCGTGAATGGCGACTCGACGACAAGAGGCTCCCCATCGACCGTGTTCGGGACCGGGGCGGCCAGGTTGCCGACCGAGTCCAAGAAGCGGACCGTGGCCGAGGTGTCGCCTGCCGCCTCGACCAGCCCTACAGCCGCGGCGGCGTAGACAGCCTCGAGGTCGGGCGCCTCGGTGCCCGACTGAACCGAAGTCCCTCCTCCGCAGCCGGCGACCAGGAGTGAGACAGCCAGCCCTGAAACGCTCCAACGCACGGGACCCTCCCTTCTGACACATGAGACGCCGCCGCCTGCGGACTCCGCTGACCACCCCATGGTCGTCGACCCGGCCATACCATTCGTCGCTCTGCTCGGACCCTGCCATGTCCAACATCTGGTAGCAGGTGGGCGGAACCGTCTCGGAGTCAGCGGTGGCGAGGCTCGGTGGCATCGTATGACCGGAAAGGCGGTGGTATGCGACCGATCAGGATCGTGGGACTCTTTCTCGTGGCGGTCGTTGCCTGCAGTGGTCTGCCGGACAACCTGACGCTCCGAGGGCCGGACGACGGCGAGGCGATCATGTTCCAAGGTCCGAGCCACTGTGAGTGGCAGGGCACCCACATGCTGTTGGTCAAGAAGGGCACCGTCGACGACTGGCAGATGTACGTTCGGGATCCCGAGCAGGTGCCGCAGTACCGGTTCGGCGGATCATCGGACCTCGAGGCCGGGCTTCCTCCAGGAGCGGAGTTCTCCGGGTACTCGGGCGGCGGATACGAATTGTGGTTCGATCCCGCGGACGACAGCATCGGCTACGTGGTACATGACGGCGCCGTCGAAGCGTGGGCCCGGGCGATCGAGTGGGGACTGTGTGAGTAGTCGGGTGGTTCTCAGGCTCGCATGTCGATGCCGGCTCCCGTGAGGGCCGTTTCGGCTTCGAAGCCGAGCTGCCATACGTATTCGGGCTCGCGGAGGTCACGCAGCGCCCGCAGGCCTATGTCGGCGAGACTCCACTGGTTGGGCAGATCCTCCCGGATCTGTCGGCGGGCTGGATCTGAGATCGCAACCTGGCCTCCTGAGCAGGTGGCCAGGAGCCTGGCGCATCTGTTCACCTCGACGCCGAAGTAGTTGCCGTCTCGGGTGTCTGCCTCTCCGACGTGGATGGCCATACGGACGCGGATCTCGGATCCGTCCGGCCAGTTCTCGGCTGCCAGGCTGCACTGAGCCCTGACGGCAGCTCTCGCGGCCTGCCCAGGTTGAGGGAAGGCAGCCCCGAAGGAGTCACCGGCACGGCTGAATACGTAACCGTTCTCCGATTCGATAGCTCGACTGACGATCGCGTCGTGACGTCTGAGCGCTGCCGTCATCGCTGAAGGATCGGACTCCCAGAGCCGAGTCGATCCTTGGATGTCGGTCATGAGGAAGGCGACGAACCCGTCCGGCTGCCACGACGGGCGGTCGTGGCTGAGACCCTGTCCTGTCTTCCTCAGCGCAGATGACCCCGCTGAGTCCGCTGTGATGAGACCTCGGTTGAGCATTACGAAGGGATGAGCATCGAACGCTCAGGTCTGATACATGGATCGAGGAACGAGCCGACGCGGCGGAGCCGGCATCGACATGCCGGCTCCATCCTCACCTGCGGGCACACTAGGCAGCAGGTCTCAACAGCCTGGCAATCCAACGCACCCGACGGCGCTCGGGTCCCGCCAGAACCGCATCACCCCGAGGGGGCTTGACCGCCTCGGACTTGAGATGGCTCCGCAGCCGCTCCTCCTGCAGCCCACGAAGGTCTCCGGGTCGCAAGAACATGGCCCCTCCTCTCATCTGTCCATTCAGCAGAAGGAGCTGCCTTCGACTGCGCTGATACGCAATTCCTGAAGGGAGCGTCTCAGGCCTGGAAGCGTCAGCCGGCACCGAAGCACATGAAGGAGCCGGCCGCCATCTGCTCAGCGAATGTGGCCTGGCCTACCGAGTGTCTCGCCTCGAAGAGCGCCTCTGCCGGAGAGCGACCGTCGGCGCGGCGCTGATGCAATCCGACCATCAACCGGCGCGTCGATTCTGAGTCGGGCACAGGCGAGACGCTGGCAATCACCGTCGAAACGCCCATCGCCAGTAGCGTGGCAGTGAATCCGATCACCTCGTTGCCAGCCTGGTCGCTTGCCACGCCCAGGTCGCACGCGGAGAGCACCACCGTATTCGGCGGTGACTCGAGAAGGCTCAGGTCGTACAGATTGAGCGGTCCGTCCCCGAGGAGGAGCGACGAGAATTGCGGATTACCCACAGTGATCCTGCCATGGCAGGCAAAGTGAGCGACGGTCGCCCCTTCGAGGGCGGTGAGGACCGCATCAGCAGCCGACTGCCGAGATGCAAATCGCGTGCTCTCACCATATTGGCGAGCGACTTCGGAGGCCTCTCGATCTGCTTCGGTGAGGCCTGGCCCTGCCACCGCAACCGCTCGCCCGGCGGGTCTCATGGCTCGGTCGGCGACAGACCAGACAGCGGCAGAGGGAGCGACCATGATCGGTCGATCTTCGACGATCGCCGACCAGGGGAGGGCTTGCAGCCGCGGTGGTGGGACCAACACGAGGCTATGCCGATCCTGGAGGATCTCCCCGAAGAGCTCCTCTCGGAGGCGTGGGAGGGCATGCTGTACGGCAGTCTGGGCCGCCAGCAGCGACCGGCCCGAGGATCGTGCTGATACTGATCTTCTGACCAGGCTGAGCAGCGGCAGCGCTTCGTCGAGAATCTCCCCTGGTGATCGTCTCTCGAGCCGGACCCGACGGCGGGTGGCTGCGATGATGATCGTGAGGTCATGCAGGAGCTCCCAGGTGACCAGAAGCCGGGTCCCGAGCTGGCGAACGATCTCGTCTACCGTGGCGGTTCGATTCCCTCGAGCGGTACCGGCGGTGCGGAGACTTCTGCGCCGAATGTCCCGTTCGAGCTGTGCCTGGCGGTGGCGAAGCAGCATCGCATCCTCGCCTTCCTCTTCTCCTCGGGTTGCCTCCCGGTCGGCCTGTCGTAG
>CAZKJJ010000085.1:0-8763 GCA_964553055.1 uncultured Acidimicrobiia bacterium | reverse complement strand
ACCGCGGACACTCCGCACAGGAACGCCCGAATGGAGGACGTGTCTGCCTCGGGGTGTTCGATCAGGTACTGCTGAACCCCGAACCACACCGTGGGCACACCTGCCGAGAACGTCACCTTCTCCTGCTCGAAGAGACGCGTCAGCGCGCCTGGGGACAGGTCAGGTCCCGGGTAGGTGAACTTCGCTCCCACTGCGGTTCCCATGAACGGATAGCCCCAGGCGGCGGCGTGGAACATCGGCACGACGGGCAGGATGTTGTCGGCAGGCGAGATGTTGAAGTTGGCGAGGTTGGCCAAGGTGTGGAGGTACGTCGACCGCTGCGTGTAGGCGACGCCTTTCGGATGTCCCGTCGTGCCCGAGGTGTAGCAGTACATCATGGGCGAGCGATCGTCGAGGAGCGGCCACGGTGTCCAAGGGTCCAGTCCTGAGATGAGGTCCTCGTAGGCAATGGCGTTCGGGAGCTCCACGTCAGCGCGCTCCCCCATCACGACGAAGGCTTCAACCGTCGATAGCCGGTCCGCGATGGGCTCGAGCGCAGGGACCAGGTCGGGGTCGACGAAGACGACCCGATCCCCGGCGTGGTTGATGATGTAGACGAGCTGATCGGGGAACAGCCTGATGTTGAGCGTGTGGCATACCCTGCCGGTGTTGGCAGTGGCCCAGTAGAGCTCGTGGTGCCTCTGGTTGTTCCAGGCAAAGGTCCCCACTGCCTGCCCCTGGTCGACGTCGAGCCTGTCACGGAGCGCTGTCGCCAAGAGACGGATCCGCTCATCCGTCGCCGCGTACGAAGTCCTGCGGACCGACCGATCCGATTCCACCGAGACGATCGTCTGATCGCCGAAGAGCCTCACCGCCCTGTCGTACAGCGTCGACAGCAAGAGCGGAAAGTCCATCATGTGTGGCACGTCCACCTCCTCGGGCCATCCTACGGTCATCGCAGGTACGAGGAGACCGGCGCAAAGGAAACATGAGAAAACCCCGAGGGAGCCGAAACCCTCTCGGGGCTTTCCTCCTGATCCAAACTCCGTACCCCGAAGGGTGGTCTTCGAACCAGGACCCGGATCTGTCTCTCGACCTATCCGGCTCCGCCTCGGGGTTGCCCCCGCTGCGGTAGAGGGAACTTAGGGAACACCCGGTCGGCCGTCAAACCGGATACCAGAAAAGATTTCGCGAGCCACAAATGCCATTCGTGTCATTAGGCTGCCGTATGCTCTCTCCCGTGGGACTGGAAACGCTCTCTCCGTCGCGGGCAGGTGACTTCAAGTCATGTCCCCAGCTCTTTCGGTTCAGGGCCATCGACCGGCTCCCGGAGCCCGTCTCACCTCACCAAGCGCGGGGGACGACGGCCCACCTGGCGCTCCAGCATCTCTTCGACCTTCCCTCAGGGCAGCGAACACCGGAACGTCTCTACGACCTGTTCCGCGAGGTGTGGGCGGACCTCCGCAGCTCCGACGAGTTCAGCGGACTCTTCGAGGACGCGGACGAGGAACGGCAATGGGGTATCGAAAGCCTGGCTCTCCTTGCCAACTACTTCACCTTGGAGGATCCGGCGCGCATCGAGCCATTCGGCAGGGAACGCGACATGACCGAGGACTTGGACGGCATCGTGATCAGGGGGATCCTCGACAGGATCGACGAGCTGCCGACAGGCGAGCTCGTCATCACGGACTACAAGACGGGGAAGGCTCCTCCGGAACGCTATGCGTTGCCCTCGTTCTTCGCCCTCAAGATCTATGCGCTCCTGATCAGGAAGCAGCTGGACAGGACGCCTGTCGAGCTGCGGCTGCTCTACCTGAACGGTCCCACGTTGTACAGGCTGCCGGTGGCCGACCAACAACTCGACGCGATGGAGCGCCAGCTCAGAGCGTTGTGGAGCGCCATCGAGCGGGCTCTGGAGCGAGACCTCTTCCCGCCCAGGGCGGGCCCCTTGTGTGATTGGTGTGCGTTCAAGGACATCTGTCCTGCCTGGGTCGATCAGCGGGTTCCGGCCTTGGCCGGTCGCGGTCAGGGGTAGACGCCCCGCACCAGCTTGGCTGCGGCCACGCGCCTGATTCCTTTGATGAGAGCGGCCGTGCGCAAGTCCACGTGCTCCTGGGAGGCGACGGCCAGGACCTCCGAGAAGGCCCGGTTCAGGATCTCCCTGAGCCTCCCGACGATCTCGTTCTCCGACCAGAAGTAGTTCTGTAGGTCCTGGACCCACTCGAAGTAGGAGACGGTCACGCCTCCTGCGTTGGCGAGGACGTCCGGGACCAGGAAGACGCCGCGGTCCCTGAGGATCTCATCGGCCTCGAGCGTGGTCGGGTTGTTGGCTCCCTCCACGATGAGGCGCGCTTCGATGCGGTCCGCGTTCGCCTTGGTGATGACACCTGCCAGCGCCGCGGGGATCAGGATGTCGCACGGCATCTCCAGCAGCTCTTCGTTCTCGACCTCGTCCGCGTCCGGGAATCCGCGCAGATACGTTCGCTGGTCGACCCAGTCCGTCACCGCGGCGAGGTCGAGTCCCTTCCCGTTGTAGAGGCCCGTCGAGATGTCGGACACCCCCACCACCTTGGCGCCGATCTCCGATGCGGCCAGTGCCGCATATCTGCCAACGTTGCCGAACCCCTGGACGATCACCCGCTGACCCTCGATGGGCATGCCGATGTGAGAAGCCGCGGGGGGAATCAGCGTGACGGCCCCGCGTCCGGTCGCCTCTCTCCTGGCGACGGATCCACCGAGCGCAGGGGGCTTGCCCGTGACGACGGCTGGAACGGAGTGGCCCATGTGCTGGCTGTAGGTGTCCATGATCCACGCCATCGTCTGCTCGTTGGTTCCCATGTCAGGAGCAGCGATGTCCTTGTTCCGACCGATGAAGTGGATCACCTCCGCGGTGTACCGGCGGGTGACTCGCTGTGCCTCCGCTCTGCTGAGTGACATGGGGTCCACCCTCACGCCTCCCTTCGATCCCCAGAAGGGCAGTCCGACGATGGCGCACTTCCAGGTCATCAACATCGCCAGGGCGGCTACCTCGCCCAGGTTGACGTCAGGCGCGTACCTGATGCCTCCTTTGGTGGGGCCCATGGTCAGCACGTGTTGGACGCGATACCCGTAGAGCGTGTCGACGTCTGCATAGTCGTCGCGTCTGAACGGGAACGTCACGATGATCGCTCGCTGCGGCTTGCGAAGGCGCTCCCGAACGTTGTCATCGAGGTTGATCAGCTCGGCGACGTGCTCGAACTGGGCGGCAGCCTCCCGGTACATGGGAGACTCCCACTCCCGGTCGACGTCGAAGGTCCTTTCCAACGCCATGCGAGGTCATCACAATCTAACCGTGGCACAAGGACAATCGGCGGATGGCCCCGGGCGGGTCTTCTACACCATCGGCCTGGGTGAGAGTAATTTCGCGGCCCTCGAGCCCGAGCTCCAGGCTCTCGGTATCACGACCGTCGTCGACGTCCGCTCGTTCCCGGACGATCCGGACAGCGACGCTCTTGCCGAGGAGTGCCGCGTCTTCGGCTTCGGCTACGTCTGGATGGGAGACAGGATGGGCACCAGGCCCCGGCACCCTTCCCTGCTGGATGCAGAAGGCAGGACGGACTGGGAGGCCGTCAGGGCCTCACCAGGGTTCCGAGCCGGTCTGGGCGAGCTCAGGGCCCTCGCTGAGCGGGGCACCGTCGTCATTCTCTGCTCCGAGGAGTCACCAGAGGTCTGCCATCGGTCGTACGCCGTCGCCGCCGCCCTCGACGAAGGAGGGGACACCGTCTTCCATGTCGTGCGCTCCGGCCTCAGACGGCATCAGTCGCCCTTGGGATTGTGATTCTTGTCACACCGGCTCGGTACGGTTGGACCATGGACATCAGGAAGTTGCTCACCGCGGCGGGCATCGGCTTCGTCGTCGTCTACGACGGCCCCGGTGACGGGTGCCCGCTCACCGAGCGGGCCGACAAGGCAGCCTGAGCCGTGGCCCGCTGGCGGGTCGGTCCAGGCAACTGGGCCGAGGCCGTCGCCACGACGGAGGGCGCCCAACTCGTCCTGGCCGGAGCAGGGACGGGAAAGACCGAGTTCCTGGTCAGACGGGCTGTTCACCTGATCAGCTCGAGCGGTGCCCAGCCCCACGAGGTGCTGGCCCTGGCGTTCTCGCGCAGGGCCGCCTCCGAGCTTCGCCACCGCATCGAGGAAGGGCTCGGTCGATCGGCGGTCAACATCTCCGCCTCCACGTTCCACTCGTTCGCCTACCGGCTGGCCGAGCATGTCGGACCATCCATCGGCTGGCGCCGCCTCCCCAACCTCCTGACCGGACCGGAGCACGTCGCCTTCGTGGCGTCTCTCCTCGGGGACGAGGATCCCGCTGCTTGGCCTCTCCGGTTCCGTGATCTCCTGGCGACAGCCACGTTCGCCTCTGAGGTGGCCGAGTTCATTCTCCGGGCGAGGGAGCAGCTGATCCAGCGGGAGACCCTGGAAGCCCTGGCTTCGGACAGACCCGACTGGCAGGCGCTTCCCGGCTTCATGGAACGCTACGACCGAGCGCTCGCGGATCACGACCGTATCGACTATGGGACGCTGCAGGCACGTGCCCTGGACATGGTGCGAGGAGCTCTCCTCGACTACCGCTACGTGCTCGTCGACGAGTACCAGGACACGACTCTTGCCCAGGCCCGGCTCGTCGAGGCTCTCAGCGGCCCACACGGCAACATCACCGTGGCCGCGGACCCTGGCCAGTCGATCTACGGATTCCGTGGAGCGAGGCCAGGCAATGTCGCAGAGGTCACCAAGAAGTTCCCTGCGACCACCACGATCGTCCTCGACACCTCCTTTCGCGTGCCAGAGCCGGTGCTGGCCGCTGCCCAGCGGCTGCTGGAGAGCACCGGTCAGCAGGGGATCTCGTCCGTGCCCGCGCCGCAGAGCGGTTCGGTGGAGGTCACGCTCTTCGACCAGCACACGCACGAAGCAGAATGGATCGCCGCCGAGATCGAGCGGCTCCACACGTCCGAGGGAGTTCCGTACCGAAGCATCGCCGTCCTGGTCCGAACCAAGCGTCGGCTCCTCACAGAGCTGTCCCGCGCCTTGGCTCGCCGAGGCATCCCACACGATCGGCCTGAAGCCAGGCTCGCAGACACACCGGCCGTCCGCGCAGTTCTGGATTGTGTCGAGGCATGTGAGCTCCAGGCCTCGGATCCGCAGGCGGCCGACCGCGCCATGGCCCGCCTGCTCCTCGGATCTCTGTTCGTCACACCCGTCGGTGCGTACACCGAGATGCTCAGATCCCGCGCCCGCGGGCTGGCGTGGGCAGACATCGTCGAGGTGCAGACAGCCGATGGCGGAGGGCTGGCTCGGCTTCTCAGATCCGACGACTGGACCAGCAAGATGCCTGCCGACGAGGGGTTCTGGACGTGGTGGACGGAACTCCCCCAACTCGCCCAGTTCGCGGAAGGCGAGTCAGGCCGCGAGCACCGAGCAGCCTGGAGCTCGCTCTCGCAGGTGCTGGCCCGCCTGACGGAGCGTGACCCTGCCGCCACGTTGCGCGACTACGCCGAGTTGGCGAGCGTGGAGGGCTTCGAGGCGACTCCTTTGCTCAGCTACCGGAGGGTCTCGGAGGACCGGATCACCCTGGCCACGCTCCACCAGAGCAAGGGCCTCGAATTCGACATCGTGTTCATCGCCGACGCCGTGGAGGGGGTCTTCCCCGATCTGCGTCGCGAGCGATCCATCCTGCAGTCCCACCTCCTGGGAGCGGAGCATCCGGAGGACGATGCTCTTCGCGAGCGTCTGGCGGACGAGCTGAGGCTGGCCTACGTCGGCATGACGCGCGCCAGCAGCAGGGTCGTCTGGACCGCGACGCTGGCAGGAATCGACGAGGGGCAGTTCCGTCCCAGCAGGTTCCTTCCGCTGGTCGCGGGGTGCCAGACCGCAGCGGAGCTCAGGGGGCCACGAGCCGCAGAGCCTGCTCCGACGACGCCGCGGGCGGCACAGGCCTTCCTGCGCAGGATCATGGTCGATCCAGGCGAGCCACCTGCCAGAAGGCTCGCCTCGGCCGCAGTGCTGGCGACGGCCTCCGGATTACGGCCGATCGAGCACTTCGCAGGCGTGCGGCCCTCGGGTCCTGACCGTGGGCTCGTCCCTTCGTCGGTCCGCCTCTCCCCTTCCCAGGCCACGCTGTACGAGCAGTGCCCCCTTCGGTATGTGCTGACCAGAAGGCTGCGCATCGGGGAGTCGGAGTCCGTGTACTCGCGCTTTGGATCGCTCATGCACGCGGTGCTGGAGCAGGCAGAGCGGGACGCGATCCCACTCGGAGCGCCCCACGCCACGCTCGAGGCGGCGCTCGCGATTCTCGACCGCAGCCTTCCTGACTACGACTTCGGCTCACCCGGCCAGACCGAGGCCTGGCGAGGGCGAGGCAGGGAGTTCCTCGAGCGGCTCTACGGCCAATGGCCGCCTGGTGAAGGCCGTCCGGTCTCGATCGAGCGGGAGCTGACCATGGAGCTCGCAGGCACAAAGTGGCTGGGGTACGCCGACAGGGTCGAGGTGCTGCCGGACGGCTCAGGCCGAGTGGTCGACTACAAGACGTCCACGCGAGCACCCCCACCGTCCGAAGTGGAGCTGCAGCTCGGGTTCTACGCCCTCGCAGCTTCGGCGGATGCAGGGCTCTCCCTCGACATCTCCGAAGCTCAGGCGTGGTATCCGCTGGCAGGCCAGAGAAGGCCAAGAGTCATCGACCTCGACGTCTCGGAGCTGGTCGGCATCCAGGATCGCCTCACAGGAATTGCTGAGGGGATCAAGTCAGAAGAGTGGACTCCACGACCAAACGAGGCCTGTGACCGGTGCCCCGTTCGGATCCTCTGCCCAGAGTGGCCAGAGGGTCAGGAGGCGTTCGTCCCGTGACCCCGACCGCCGAGCAGCGCACCATCATCCGGCACGCCCCTGTGCCGCTTCGCGTCGTGGCGGGAGCCGGGACCGGCAAGACGACGACGCTGGCATGGCGAGTCGCGGCGCTGATTCGCAGCGGAGCACCGCCGGAGCAGATCCTCGGCATCACGTTCACCAACAAGGCAGCAGAGGAGTTGGCGGATCGCATACGTGCGGAGCTGGACCCGTACACCAGCCAGGCGGTAGAGGTCCACACCTACCACGGGTTCGCGGCTGAGATCGCCCGTGAGTTCGGTCCGCTCATCGGTATCGAGCGGGACTTCAGGATCATCACACCGACCTTCGAGCGTCAGCTCCTTTCGGAGCAGCTCGCAACTCGAAGCTCCGCGGTGCTCGACCTGACGTTCCCACGAGGAGTCGTCGACAGGCTCGTCAAGCTCCAGGCCGGTCTCAGCGATCACCTCCTCACCCCCGAAGCCCTCGCCGACGAGGCCATCCCAGAGGAGCCGTGGCCGGCGCGCATCGAGCTGGCGGACATCCTCCGAGACCACGCGGCGACGAAGCAGCGGCTCGGTGTGCTCAACTACGGCGATCTGATCCAGGTGGCGTTCCGGCTCGTGCAGGACGGCGACGTCGTCGAGCGGATCAGAACGCGGTATGCGGCGGTCCTCCTGGACGAGTACCAGGACACGAACCCTGCCCAACGCGAGCTGCTCAGAGCGATCTTCGGCGCAGGATTCCCCGTGACGGCAGTAGGCGACCCGAACCAGACCATCTACGAGTGGCGGGGGGCGACCAGACAGAACTTCGAGGAGTTCGACGTCCACTTCCCCAACGCTGACGGAACACCGGCCGGGACCAAGCCCCTCACGCTCAATCGCAGGTCCGGGCGGATGATTCTGCGCGTCGCCAACGACATCGCGTCTCAGGTGGGGTCTGAGACGACGCTCCGGGCCAGGCCGGGCGCTGGGCTCGGAGAGGTCACGACCTCGTGGCGGCAGACGGCTCTCGAAGAGGCCCTTGCGATCGCATCCGAGATCCGAAGGCTGCACACCGACGAAGGTCTCCGATGGCGCGATGTCTCGGTTCTCTTCAGGAAGAACAAGGACATGGCACTCATACGTGATGCGCTCCTGGACCAAGATGTTCCTGTCGAGGTGGCCAATCTGGGAGGGTTGCTCACGGTGCCCGAGGTCGTCGAGCTCCATGCGTGGCTCCAGCTCCTCAGGGACCCAGGCAACACGGTCGCCGCGGCCAGGATCCTCCGAGGAACCCGGTTTCGTCTCGGACTGGCCGACCTGAGGCACCTGACCGAATGGACCAGGGCTCGAGACGGTGCGCCCGAGGAGGTGGAGCCCGAGCTCGATGCCCCGCGCCACACCATCATCGAGGCAATCGAGCACGTTGGGTCGGTCGGCGTCAGAGACGAGGCTGTTCCCGTTCTCCGTGACTTCCTCGAGACCTATCGGCAGTTGCTGGCAGCTGCCCAGGCAGTGAGCCTCGTCGAGCTGTGCCGCCGAGTGCTCGACGCCAACGCGGCGTGGGATGAGATCGAGTCCATGCCTGAGGCGGCTCGCTTGTCTGCCAGGCTCAACCTCTACCGGTTCTTGGACCTGACAGAGTCATGGAGCCCTCTCGATGGCAGACCCAGCCTCTCCGCCTACCTGGACCATCTCGCCCTCATGGAGGAGGAGGAAGCCGAGGATCTCGACGCGGCCAGGCTCTCGAACGAGGACGCCGTCGCCCTGTTGACGATTCACAGGGCCAAGGGACTCGAGTGGGAGGCCGTGTTCCTGCCCGCTCTCTATGAGCGGAACTTTCCCAGCCAGGCACGGCTCCACGAGGACCCCTATCGGTTCCCCCAGATCCTGCCCTATCGCCTGCGCCTCGATGGCAGCAGCCTCCCCCCGATCAGCCGTG
>CAZKJJ010000084.1:0-8842 GCA_964553055.1 uncultured Acidimicrobiia bacterium | reverse complement strand
ACACACGTGGGGCTGCAGGCCCGCCTCATGTCCCAGGCGCTGCGGAAGATCACGGGCACGGTGAGCCGGTCCCGGACCATCACGATCTTCATCAACCAGCTGCGGGAGAAGATAGGAGTAATGTTCGGGTCACCCGAGACCACCCCCGGTGGACGAGCCCTCAAGTTCTACGCCTCGGTGCGCATCGACCTGCGGCGCATCGAGACGATCAAGGAGGGCCAGGAGGCGGTCGGCAACCGGGTCCGGGCCAAGGTGGTCAAGAACAAGGTCGCCCCTCCGTTCCGGCAGGCCGAGTTCGACGTCATGTTCGGTGAGGGCATCTCCCGGGAGGGGAGCCTCCTGGATGTCGCGCTGGAGCAGGGGATCGTGCGGAAGAGCGGCGCCTGGTACACCTTCGACGAGGATCAGCTGGGCCAAGGAAGGCAACGGGCCAAGGAGTTCCTGCGGGAGAACCCTGAGATCGCCATGCAGCTCCAAGCGCAGGTCTTGGAGGCCGTCGGCTTGAGCGACCCGATCGAGGTCTCCGAAGAGGGTCAGGAAATAGCAGAGGAGGCCTGAGGACGGCTTCGGACCGACGTCTTCACCGGCCGTTCCCGCCTAGTACGATGACGCTCGACACACATCGAGCACTGTTTGAAAACGACGCGAATTGACGAGGTTTGGAGTCCTGAGCCGCGAGGGGGTGCTTTCCGGCCGGAGCTGATCTGACGCCGGGCGTGTGTGGGCGTCGAGTGAGGCTCGGCGCGTGACGACTCAGAACTCGGACCTCCACGAGGTGCGACATGAGCGGACCGTTGGCAGCGGTCATGGGTGCCGCGGCGGTCGTGGTCCTGCTTCTCATCGCCGGGGTGGGTGGCTACTGGATCTCCAAGCTGCGGGTGCGGCGTTCGGACGAGGAAGGGACCAGCCCGGAGTCGGTGCTGGCGGAGGCCAGGCTCGAGGCGCAACGCCTGCTGATCAAGGCTGAAGAGGACGGGAGGGCCCGAGCCGAGGCCTACCGCGAGAAAGAAGAGGCCGACCTCGAGCACCGCAAGCTGGAGGTAGGAGCGCTCGAGGAGCGGATCGCCCAGCGCGAGCAGACCCTCGAGCAGCGTGCCAGCAACCTGGCTCAGCGCGAACAGCTCCTCATCCATCGCGAGGACGAGGTCCGTGAGGAGAAGGCAGACACGGACCGGCTCCGGGAGCAGGCGCGAGGTCGCCTCGAGCAGATCGCAGGCTTCGATCCCAACGCCGCCAAGAAGGAGCTGCTGGCCGAAGTCGAGGAGGAAGCCCGCAGGGAGGCGATGGTCCTGGTCAGAGACCTCGAGATCAAGGCCAGAGAGGAGGCAGACCGCAGAGCCAGGAGGATCCTCACCACCGCCATCCAGAGGCTCGCCACCGAAGTCGTCACCGAGTCGACCGTGTCGGTGGTGGCCCTGCCTTCCGAGGACCGCAAGGGGCGCATCATCGGACGTGAGGGAAGGAACATCCGCGCCTTCGAGGCGATCACCGGCGTCAACCTGGTCGTCGACGACACGCCAGAAGCCGTCTCGATCGCCTCGTTCGATCCCGTCCGGCGGGAGGTGGCGAGGCTGGCGTTGGAGCGGCTCGTCGTCGACGGGAGGATTCACCCGGCTTCGATCGAGGAGGCCGTCGAGAAGGCGAGGGCCGAGGTCGAGCAGACGGTCAGAGACGCCGGAGAGTGGGCGTTGGTCGAGGTAGGCGTCTCGAGGGTGCATCCCGAGCTGGTGACGCTGCTGGGGAGACTGAAGTACCGGACGTCGTACGGCCAGAACGTCCTGAAGCATCTGGTGGAGTCGGCGCACGTGGCAGGCATGCTGGCTGCCGAGCTCGGCATCGAGTCTGCCCAGGCGAAGCGATCGGCCCTCCTCCACGACATCGGCAAGGCCGTGTCGCACGAAGTGGAGGGGGCGCACGCCCTGATCGGGGCCGAGATCGCCAGACGGTTCGGGGAGGACCCGGAAGTCGTCCACGGCATCGAAGCGCACCACAACGACGTCGAGCCGCGAACGCTCGTGGCGGTCCTCGTGCAAGCGGCAGACGCGGTGTCGGCTGCCAGGCCTGGAGCCAGAAGGGAGGCGCTCGAGTCATACGTCCGGCGGCTGGAGCGTCTGGAGGAGCTGGCCTCCGGCTTCGCGGGCGTGGACCGGGTGTTCGCCATGCAAGCGGGTCGCGAGGTACGGGTCGTGGTCGATCCGGCCAGGATCGACGACCTGGGCGCGGCCGACCTGGCCAGGAAGATCTCGCGCCGCCTCGAGGATGACCTCCAGTACCCGGGCCAGATCGAGGTGACGGTCGTCCGGGAGCTGCGCGTCACCGACTACGCCAGGTGATACCAGAGGCCCACCCGGTGGCGACGCCCACGCTTCGCAGGGCGGAGAGGAGACGTCCCACCAGGGCGGGCAAGACCTATTACATCCGCACCTTCGGCTGCCAGATGAACGAGCACGACAGCGAGCGCCTGGCAGGGCTCTTCGAATCCGACGGGATGCGGCCTGTCACGAGCTACGAGCTGGCAGACGTGATCTTCCTGAACACGTGCACGATCCGAGAGAACGCCGATCACCGGCTCTACGGACATCTGGGAAGTCTCAAGGCGTTGAAGCAGGATCGTCCCGACCTGGCGATCCTGGTAGGAGGCTGCGCAGCGCAGAAAGACAGAGAGCAGGTGCGCCGAACGGCCCCGTGGGTCGACGTGGTGTTGGGCACCCACAACATCGACAGGGTGCTCCCGCTGCTCGATCATGCCCAGGAATGGGGTCCGGTCGAGGAGTTCGCAGAGGAGCTTGCTGCCATACCCTCCGAACTCCCCGCGAGGAGGGAAAGCAGGCATGCTGCCTGGGTGAGCATCCAGATCGGATGCAACAACACGTGCACCTTCTGCATCGTCCCTTCCGTCAGAGGCAAGGAGGTCAGCAGGCGGCCTCCCGACGTCATCGGCGAGGTCGAGCGCCTGGTAGCAGACGGCGTCGTCGAGGTGACACTGCTTGGCCAGAACGTCAACACCTACGGCCGCGACCTGGCTCTCGACGGACGCAGGCGTCCAGCGTTCGCCCAGCTGCTGAGGGCCGTCGGAGCCGTCCCCGGCCTCCGGCGGCTACGGTTCACGAGTCCCCATCCCGCTGACTTCCGACGAGACGTCGCCGAGGCGATGGCTGAGACCGATGCTGTCTGCGAGCAGCTGCACCTGCCTCTTCAGAGCGGAAGCGACACGGTGCTGGCTGCCATGCACCGCGGCTACAACGCCGCTCGCTACCTGGAGAAGCTCGATCAGGCACGGAGCCTCATCCCAGGGCTGGCCGTATCGACCGACATCATCGTGGGATTCCCTGGAGAGACCGAAGCCGACTTCCAGGACACGCTCGACCTGGTCGCTGAGGCCCGGTTCGACTCGGCGTTCATGTTCGTCTTCTCGCCTCGGCCCGGTACCCAGGCAGCTGCCATGGTCGACGAGTTCGTGCCGTCCGAGGTGGTGGCAGACAGATTCGAGCGGCTGGCGGACCTCCAGGGCCGCAACTCCCTTCGGGCCAACCTCGCCCAGGTCGGATCCGTCGCCGAGATCCTGACCGAAGGACCTTCCAAGAAGGACCCCAGCAGGACGACCGGCCGGACCAGGACCAACAGGGTGGTGCACGCCGAGGGCAGCTACCCGTCGGGGGGCTTCATCGACGTGCGCATCGACGAGGCCACCACGCACTACCTGGTGGGGAGCGCCCTCTGACCGATCTGCTGGCCATCGTCGGCCCCACGGCTTCGGGAAAGAGCAGGCTGGCGCATCGGCTGGCCTGCGAGCTGGGCGCCGAGATCATCTCTGCGGATTCCATGCAGGTCTATCGGGAGATGGACATCGGGACGGCCAAGCCCAGCGGAGCGGAGCGAGACGAGGTGCGCTACCACATGATCGACGTGGCCGATCCGTCCGAGACGTTCACGGCCGGGCGCTACCAGCGGCAGGCCAGACAGGTCGTGGAGGCTTCGAGCGGGGTGCCGCTGATCGTCGTGGGGGGTTCTGGCCTGTACTTCCGGGCACTGGTCGACGAGCTGGTGTTCCCTCCCCACGACGAGGGGGTCCGCCGATCGGTCGAGGCGATGACCGAGGCAGCCAGGCGCGCTGAGCTGCTGGAGCTCGACCCGAAAGCGGCCGGTCATGTGGATCTCCACAATCCGAGACGGGTCGCGCGAGCTCTGGAGATCGCCCTCCTGACAGGTGACGGGCCGAGCGATCGTCCCTCAGGCATGGGCACGTACCAGGCACGATATCGATTCAGAGCAGTGGGGCTCGATGCCGGCTCTCGATCCGCGGGGAGGATCGAGGACAGGCTGCAGCACATGGTGCGGGCAGGGCTCGTGGAGGAGGTGGCGGCCCTGACCGATCGCCTCGGAAGGACCGCATCGTCTGCGGTCGGCTACCGGCAGCTGCTGAGGGTCGTGCGAGGCGAGGTCGGACTCCGTGAGGGGCTCGAGCAGGCGAGGAGAGCCACGGTCGCGCTGGCCAGGAGGCAAAGGACGTTCTTCGGGAGAGACCCTCGGATCTCCTGGCTGCCGTGGTCGGATGACCCAGAGGCCAGGGTGCTGGCGGCCCGAGAGGCACTGCTGCCGGTGCTGCGGTGACCAGCTTCACGAAGATGGAGGGCCTCGGGAACGACTTCGTCGTGCTGGAGGGCCCCGCCACGGTGAGCCCTGACCAGGCGGTGGCCTGGTGCGATCGGACGCGAGGGATCGGCGCGGACGGCGTCCTGGTGGTCACAGGGGCGCGAGGCTCTGTCCATCTGAGCGTCCGCAACGCGAACGGCAGCAGCGCCGAGTTGTCAGGCAACGGTCTGCGGTGCGCAGCCAGGTTCGCCCACGACCGCGGATGGGCAGGAGATGACCCGTTCGTGATCGAGACGGCAGCGGGGAGGCATCGGGTGGATCGGCAGCCGACAGGTGACTTCCGAGTCGAGCTGGGCGAGGTCCGTATGGGCCCTGCCCTCGACGTGGGAGGCAGGACGGTGCAGACGGCTGACATCGGAAACCCGCATGCGGTGCTGCTGAGCGCTGATCCAGACGCCGAGGACGTGGCCTCGGTCGGTCAGCAGGTAGCGGCGGTGTTCGAGACGGGAGCCAACGTGGGGTTCCTGGCTGTGGACCGTCCGGACCGCCTTCGGCTTCGGGTGTGGGAGCGGGGTGTTGGGGAGACGTTGGCCTGCGGGACGGGGGCTGCTGCGGCTCACGCAGTCGCCAGGGACCGGGGCGAAGCCGCCTCCAGCGCAGTCGTGGAACTGAAGGGCGGCGACCTGGCGGTCGAGATCGTGGACGGGATCAGCTGGATCGCCGGTCCTGCCCGCTACGTGTTCGAGGGGACCTGGGACCCTCGCTAGCGGTGCTGCCTACAGGCTCCTGAACACAGCCACGACCTTGCCGAGGATCCTGACCCCTTCGGAGAACCGCATGGGCTCGAAGTCCGGGTTCTCTGCCATCAGGAGGACCTCGTCGCCAGAGCGGTGGAACCGCTTGACGGTGGCCTCCTCCTCGTCGACGAGCGCCGCCACGATGTCGCCGTCGCGTGCCTCTGGCTGGCTTCGCACCACGACGAAGTCCCCGTCGAGGATGCCCGCGTCCCGCATCGAGTCACCCTGGACGGTGAGCATGAACACGGGGTCGGGGCCGGTCAGCTCGGCAGGCAACGGGTAGATGGCCTCGATGTCCTCCTCGGCCAGGATGGGGACGCCTGCTGCGATGCGTCCCACCAGCGGGACGTTGCGGACCCTGGCATCGTCGAGGCTTCGAGGCGTCGACCGCTCCACGACCTCGAGCGCTCTGGGTTTGGTCGGATCACGCCGTAGGTACCCCTCCCGCACCAGCGTGGAGAGGTGGCTGTGGACGGTCGAAGGGGAGGACAGCCCCACCCGATCGCCGATCTCCCGGATCGACGGCGGGTAGCCGCGGTCCGAGACCATGGTCTCGATGTAGTCGAGGATCTCCTGCTGTCTTGGTGTCAGCGGCTCCATGTCGCCTCCCGAACGTGTGTTCCCATGATAGCCACCAGCTCCTCCGAATCAAACATATGTTCGATCCGAACGTGTGTTCGACTATGCTGACGAACATACGTTCGTGTCACAGGCACGTCGTAGAACTACCCAAGAAGCGAGTCAGGAGGCGAGGAGCATGGCGAGCGGCGCCACAGCCCTGTCCAGGGTCGTGGTCCTCCTCACTGCGTTGGTCGCGCTGTTCTTCCTCCTGCTCGCTTCCCGGGTCCAGGCAGGAAACCAGCTGCGACCCACGACCGTTCACGTCGTGCAGGAGGGGGAGACGTTGTGGGAGATCGCCGAGTCGTTGGCCGATCCCGCCGACGACATCAGGGTGCTGGTCTTCGACCTGAAGCGCATGAACGGTCTGTCATCTGCCGAGATCGCCGCCGGGGACCGCCTGGTGACGCCGCTGACCGGATGAGGCGGTGAGCACCCCGCTACGCTCGCTTCCCATGAAGTGCCCGTACTGCCATGCCGCGACGACGCGGGTCGTCGACAGCCGGCCTTCGGATGAAGGAGCGGTGATCAGGCGAAGGCGGAGCTGCACGGCATGCGGGAATCGGTTCACGACCTACGAGCGGGCCGAGGTTCCACTGTCGGTGCGCAAGCGCGATGGTCGGGTGGAGCCGTTCGATCCGGCGAAGATCCGTCGTGGCTTGGAGAGTGCGCTGGCCGACCGTCCGGTGGCGCCTTCCACCGTGGACTCGGTGGTGGCGAGGATCGAGGCGGCGCTCGTGGAGGAAGGACCGCAGCTCGACTCGGATCAGATCGGCCGGCTGGTGCTCGCCCAGCTGCGTCAACTGGACGAACCGGCCTACCTGCGCTTCGCCTCGGTCTACAAGGGCTTCGAGGACGCCGAGGACTTCGAGCGGGAGATGGCCGAGCTGGCGCCTCAGGACTGAGCGAGCAGGTCGTCTGCTCGGTCGAGTGCTGTGTCTATGTAGTCGAGTTCCCCGGAGGTCCACTCGCCGATCGTGCGGAGCGGGTTGGCAACCGAGCTGCGGAGCTCGGCCACCGTGGTCTCGTACTCCTCGATCAACGTGGACGTGGCGTCGAGGTCGTCGTTGCGGACCGCTTCCAAGTACTCGACCTGCCAGGCCTCGAGCCTTCCTGCGAAGTCCTCGGTTCGACTCCGGTGGCTGGCGAACGCGGGATCGTCCGGGAGCTGACTGACGGCTTCGAGCGTCTCGGCTACGGCCAGGCTCATCTCGACGCCGAGGGCGGGGATGCTGTCGGGGGTGATGGCATACGGGAGGGGCGGGAGCTGGAACGATCGGTCGAGGAGCATGCGATACGTCAGAGCCTCGCTGAGCCGCTGCTCGAGCGCGGTTGACCTTTCCGAGGCGGTCCGCAGGTTGGCGCGCAGCGCCTCGATGTCGGCGTCAGCCGCCTGGAAGGGACCGCTGGCAGGGGTGAGTGCCGCCACGTCGAGCGTGCGGCGGGCTGCTGCGTCGAGGTCGGCCAGGGCGGCCGCTCCCTCGGAGATGTCGCCACTCTGGCCTTCGATGCTGGTCATGGCAGGGGTCAGCGAGCCAACCGAGTCGAGGGCCAGACGGAGGTCGGTGGAGACCTCCCCGTAGGCGACCTCGAGGTCCTCCACGCTGTAGCCGGGGGAGTTGGTCAGGACCCACACCGCTCCGACGATGACCGCCACGAACCCGAGGGCGCCTGCTATCCACGCCAGGGCGCGCCAGCGGGAGCCTGCTTCCTCCTCGTAGTCGTGGGGGATCCACTCCTCATCGAGCTGCCCGGCGTCCTCGGTCGCCTCCCAGAGCCTTCCCACGAGCGCGCCCGTGTCGTTGTCTTGGTCGTCGATCTTGACGTCCGCAAGGCGAGGGGCGCCAGCCCAGCTCTCGTCGATCTCATCCGGAAGGGGCTCCTGTTCGATGGGATTCGGCAGCGGGGGCGCCACCAGCAGCGAGCCGGCATGCAGGTCGATGGACAGCGTCTCGGCAGGGGACGAGGGCAGCGAGATGGTCAGCTCGGCCGTGTCGGAAAGACCCAGCAGCTCCATGACAGGGAGGCGGTATCGGCGTGTGCCGGCCGGGTTGGCGGCGGCGGCCGGGATGGGGATCCGAATCGGGGCAGGCCGAGGTGGTGGCGACTGCCGTACGGGTCTCTGGCTGATCGCAGGCGAGGGCTTGGGTGGCATCGGGACGGGCTGAGATGGGGTGTGGGGCGGTGGTGAGGCGTGCTGGCCGGTCGTGGTGATGGCAGCGATGCGTCCGCGGAGACGGTCGAACCGGCCAGGGGCGCGGTGGCGGCCTCGTCTGGGAGATGCGCTGAGGGGCGCGGGGGAAGGGCAGATGTGGTCTCGGTCGACCGGGGAGTCGCAGGCAGTACAGTACGCGGACGGCAAGTCAATCCCTTCTGATTGCCTCCGCCCACGAGGCCCACGGACTGGGTGTGCAGGTTAGCTTCAAGCGGCTCGACAAGGAACTACCCCCGCCGGCCAGGGTCCATCCCGAGGACGGGGGGGTGGATCTGCGCGCCAGGGAGGGCGCCAAGCTGGATCCGGGCCACCGCCGAGCGGTCCCGACTGGCATCGCGGTGGCCATTCCCGAGGGGTTCGCGGGGTTGGTGGTTCCCCGCAGCGGGCTAGCCGCCCATCACGGCGTGGGGGTGGTGAACAGCCCGGGGTTGGTGGACGCCGGCTACCGGGGTGAGATCAAGGTGATCCTCATCAACCTGGGTGATGCGACCGTCTCGATCGAGCGGGGGGACCGGATCGCCCAGCTGGTGGTGTTGCCGGTGGGCCTGGCCGACTTTGTCGAAGCCGACGAGCTTCCGCCTTCCGATCGGGGCTCGGGCGGCTTCGGTTCGTCTGGAAG
>CAZKJJ010000083.1:0-8847 GCA_964553055.1 uncultured Acidimicrobiia bacterium | reverse complement strand
CCGTCTCCTGGAAGCGGACCTGCGCGGGCGCACAGGTCACGGCCTGATCCGGGTTCCCCTGTATGTCACCCGCATAGAGGGAGGCTCCATCAACCTGCGGCCAGACGTCCGACTGGTGCGAGAGTCTCCCGTGAGCGCCCTCGTACACGGAGACAATGGGCTGGGCCAGGTGGTGATGACGAAGGCCGTCGAGACGGCAACCCAGAAGGCCACCGAGGCCGGGATGGCGTGGGTGGGCACGGTGCATTCGAACCATGCCGGGGCGGCAGGCGTCTACACGTCGATGGCGGCGAAGCGGGACATGATCGCCGTCTACATGGCCGTCGCCAGCGCCAACGTCATGCCCCCATGGGGCGGCAGGGACCGCCTGCTCGGCACCAATCCCATCTCGATCGCGATCCCGACCGGATCGGACGTCCCCTTCGACCTCGACATCGCCACCACGGCCGCCTCTCACGGGACGATCAAGGTCCTCGCCCAGGCCGGCGAGGCCATGCCGGAGGGTTGGGTCACGGATCTCGAAGGCAACCCGATCACCGACCCTGCCAGGGCAGATGAGGGCTATCTGGTGCCGATCGGCGGATACAAGGGCTCCGGCCTCAACATGGCCATCGGCCTCCTGGCGGGCGTGCTGAACGCGGCCGCCTTTGGGGCACAGGTGATCGACCATCGGGTGGTTTCCGACGTCCCTGCCAACACCGGCCAGGCCATCTTCCTCATGAGGCCCGACCTGTTCAGAGACCTCCAGGAGTTCAAGCAGGCCATCGACCATCACCTCGAGGAGCTGCGGGCCTCTGGTCCCGGAGGCGTCCAGATCCCAGGCGAGGGAGCGGCCAGGCTGGAAGCCGAGCAGCGCAGCCACGGCATTCCGGTTCCTGACGCGCTCCTCTCCCAGCTTCGCGAGCTGGCAGACCGTCTCGACCTCGATGACCGCCTTGCGAGCTGAGGGCATGCAGCTGGTCGCAACGAACCGCCTTCAGTCCGTCTCGTAGCGGACGGCGACCACCCTCTCCTCCCGCACCGAGGTGGCGATCGCCTCGCAGACATAGGCGCTCACCAGGCCGTCCCGACCCGTTGCCGCCGGTTCTCTACCGCCCAGCACCGCCTCCGTAAAGGCAGCTACCGACCGCCGGTGCAGGTCAACGACTGCGTATTGGGTGACACGCTCTGACCCTTCAGTGAGCACCGCCAGGCTGCCGCCCGTCCCAGGGCGGGTGATCCCCGTGCCGACGATCCTGCCACGTGACCCCTGAATGGTGATGTCGTTGGCGGGAAAGGGGACGCGCTCGTTGCAGTTGCAGTAGGCGAGAGCCCCGTTGCCGAAGCGGAGCAAGATCAGAGCCAGCATCTCGACCGAGCCCGTCTCGGGAGCACGATCGAACATGGCGACGACGTCCTCAGCCTCGCCATGCAGCATCAGCCTGAGGAAGTCGAAGACGTGGACCCCGATGTTGTACACCGAGCCGAGGCCCGCCAGCTCCTGATCGACCCTCCAGTTGTCGTAGTGCCGGGGTCCTGACCCCACCTGGACCTGGACCACCTCGACGTCGCCGATCTCGCCGTGGGAGATCATGGCGGCGACGTCCCGCACCCAGGGGAACTGCCGCTTGTGGAAGTTGACACCCAGCTCCACTCCCGCCTCCGCGCAGGCGTCCACGGCCCTGCGGGCATCCGCGGGGTTGGTGGCCAGGGGCTTCTCGCAGAACACGTGCTTGCCCGCGCGGGCCGCTGCCACCACCTGGTCTGCATGGAGCGCGTTGGGTGTGGCGACGTACACAGCCTGGACGTCATCGTCGGTGAGCATGCCCTCAAGGCTCGTCGAGGCATGACGCACGCCGAACCTCGCCGCGAACGCATCTGCCCTGTCTTGGTCGCGGCTGACAGCCGCCACCAGCTCGCAGTTCTCCTCGGCGACGAGCGCAGGAGCGATGGCCCGTTGCAGGACGTCGCCGATTCCGATGACGCCCCAGCCCAGCTTCGGGTCGCTCACCTTCCGACGAGGAGCGTCGGATTCTCCACCAAGATGGCTTCCTTCTCGTCATCGGTGAGCTCGGCCAGCCCGCGCACCCAGTTGACAGCATCGAGGAGGACCATCGGAGCCGGGTAGTCGGTACCCAGCACCACCCGGTCAACGCCGACGGTATCGACGAGAAACCGGAGCGCAGGGCCGCTGTAGGTGATGCAGTCGTAGTAGAAGCGGCGGAGGTAGTCACTCGGCGGTAGCTGCTGCGAGAACCCGTCGCCTAGCCCGAACGGCGGTGTCATGCCGTTTCCCGCACCCTCGAGGGCGCCAGCCACCTTGTCCATCCTGGCGATCCCATAGGCCGTGTAGCCGCCGCCATGCGCCAGCAACAGTCGCAAGTCCGGATGGCGGTCGAGCGCTCCCGAGAACACCAAGGTGGCGAAGACGAGGGCTCGCTCCGTGAGGTTGCCAACGGCGTTGGGGAGCTTGTAGCGCGTGATCCTGTGCGTCACGCACGTGTCGCGTCCCTGGTGGAAGAAGAGCAGGGCGCCCAGCTCTTCCGCTGCTCTGAAGAAGGGACCGAAGGCAGGGTCGTCGTACGTCTTGCCTGCCACATGATCGTTGAGCATCACCCCCTCGAGGCCGAGCTCCCCCATCGCCCGTTCCATCTCCGAGATGGCCTCCGCCGGGTCTTGCATCGGGACGATGGCCATGCCAACGAACCTCGTCGGGTGCTCGGTGACCATCTCTGCGATCTCGTCGTTGCACTCCTTGTGGATCCGCCTCGTCAGGTCTGGTTCCTTGTCGTACTGGTAGAACCCGGCGGTCGGTGTCACCAGCTGCATGTCCATACCGAGAGCGTCCATCTCCGCCAGCCGCTCGGCGAGTGACTTGTCGAACCCCCCCAATCCCAGCTCCCCTGCTGTCTTGTCGAGGCCGTACCACTCACCGTGTTCCCGGATGGCGGTCTTGAACCGCTCCGGTGTCACATGGGCGTGCATGTCGATGACGGGCATCACTGGCCTTTCCTATACGAGAAGTCCCGCTCCGTGACTCGGCCCTGGAGCGGGCGCGGCAGTATAGGTTCTACCGTTGCAGCCCATGGGGAGACGTATGCCAGGCACACTGAAGGACCGCATCCTCGCGGGCGACCGGCTCGTCGTGTTCGCGATGGGCAGGATGTTCCATCCGAACGTCATTCACTACCTGGGGATGGCGGGCGACTTCGACGGTCTCTGGCTCGACGTCGAGCACGGTGGGCTGTCGGATCGGGACATCGAGGCGGCGACGGCGGCCGGGAGGGCATACGGTCTGGAAGCCTTCGTACGTGTTCCGCCGACTGACTACGCCACGGTGACCCGCAGCTTCGAGAGCGGAGCGGTCGGGGTGATGGCCGCTCAGATCCAGAGCGCCGAGGAGGCGGAGACGTTCGTCCGCTGGGCGAAGTTCGCACCCAGGGGCAGGCGCGGTCTCAATCCTCTCGGCTACGACGGACGTTTCGGTTCGGTGCCGATGGCCGAGTTCACCGAACGCGCCAACCGGGAGACGTTCGTGGCTGTGCAGATCGAGACTGCCCAGGCCGTGGATGAGGTCCTCGACATCGCAGGCATCGAAGGGGTCGACCTGTTGTTCGTCGGGCCCTCCGACCTCAGCCAGGCGCTCGGGGTCACGGGTGACTTCCTCCATGAGCGGTGTCTCATGGCGATCGACAGGATCGCCGAGGCCTGCGAAAGGGTCGGCAAGCACTGGGGCGCCGTCGCAACGACCCCCTCCTACGCCTCCATGCTGCTCGAGAAGGGCTGCACCATGGTCTCCCCCGCCAGCGACGTGAAGCTGGTCACGGCGGGTCTCGGTGCCGTGAAGGAGACCTTCTCGATGCTGTGGTGAGCACCTGGACCGACCGACCGCGGCCGTCGGCCAGGGTCGGTAGGCTCTCGGGCCCAGACGTCTAGGAGCTGTCATCAGCCGGTATGCCAAAGGCCCGTTCGCTGTCGACTGGGAGGATCGCTACGACTTTGCGGTGCTTCGCGGCGAGCGGGTCGCGAAGGCTCACGAGGCCCTCGCGCAGTCGGAGGCGGACGCCATCCTCGCCTGGAAGGACGAGAACGTCCGATACCTCACGGCCCTTCGCGCCCAACTGATCGCAGGCAAGACGACCTCGTTGAACGGTGCTCTGCTGGTGCAGGGCGAGGACCCCATCCTCCTCGGCTCGGGAGGCGAGATCGACAAGGCCGAGTTCGGAATGAGCTGGATTGGCGAGGCCCATGCGGTCCCCATCATGGAACAGAGGGAGCTCGTGGACGGGTTCGTCACCGGCACCCTGGGGCCGCTGCTACGGGAGAGGGACCTGACCTCGGCCAGGCTGGCCGTGGACCAAGCCAACATCTCCTTCGTACGGTCGGTCCAGGCTCATCTGCCAGACGTGGAGCTCGTAGACGGGGACACGGTCATGCAGGAGGCCAGATGGATCAAGACCGACCTCGAGGTCGCGGTCATCGAGGAAGCGTGCGCCATCGGGGACTCGGTCACGCAGCGAGCCCTCGACGAGACGCGAGCAGGCAGGCGAGAGCTCGAGGTGGCGGCAGATGCAATGCAGACGCTCTTTCGGCTCGGAGGCGAGATGGCGCACGTGATCACCCCATACGTGGCTTCGGGAGAGCACATGTCGCCACCCCATCGGCTGGCAACCGACAAGGTCATCCGCAACCAGGACCTCTGCTTCATCGACATCGGAGCCATGTGGAACGGCTACTTCGCGGACATCGGCAGAACGACCATCGTCGGCAAGCCTTCCAAGACCCAGCAGAAGATCTACACCGCGGTCTACGAGGGCCTGATGGCAGGCATCGACACGATGCGGCCCGGGCTCACCAACCAGGACTGCGCTGACGCCATCATCGCCAAGATCGGCGAGCACGGACTCGAGGACCGGCTCTTCAGCCTCTTCATCGGACATGGCATAGGGATGGGCGCAAACGAGCCTCCCTACATCGGCGAGACGCTGCCAGGCGCCACCACGTACGAGTTCCAGCCGAACATGGTCTTCGCCGTCGAGCCGCTGGTGTGGGTGCCGGGCGTCCGGGGGGGTGGTGGCGTCAGGATCGAGGACATGGTGCTGGTCACCGAGGACGAACCTCACCTGCTGTCGCGTGTCGAGTACGAGGAGCGCCTGCTGCTCTGAGGATCCCGCTCCTGGGTGTGCCCGACGGCTCTGAAACTCAGGCCTCCCCCCGACCTCCTCGGCCGATGTTGGCTACCGTGCCTCTCGGAGAGGTCACCATCGAGGCGGCTTCTACCGTCTCACCAGGAGGAAGCATGGACCCAGTGAGAGTGGCATCCGTCGGTCTCGGCTGGTGGGGCGGCATGCTGGCGGAGAAGGCGGGCCTCGCCGGCATGGAGATCGCGGCGTGCTTCGCCAGGACCGCCGAGACCCGGGAGTCCTTCGCTGAGACGCACGCCACCGAAGCCGCTGGCTCGTTCGAAGCGGTGCTCTCCGACCCGCAGGTCGAGGCGGTTCTGGTGGCGACGCCGCACTCGACTCACGCCGACCTCGTGGTCGAGGCGGCCTCGGCGGGCAAGCACGTGTTCGTAGACAAGCCCTTCACCCTCACCGTGGAGGAGGCCAAGCGGGCCATCAAAGCCGCTGAGGCTGCCGGCATCGTCCTCCAGGTCGGACACAACCGCCGCAGGCAGCCCGCCAACCGCAGACTCAAGCAGCTGATCGAACGAGGTGAGCTGGGGATGATCCACTACGCAGAGGCCAACCTCTCCTATCCGAAGGGCCTCAATCCCCGCACGGGGTGGCGCGGCGACCCAGCCGAGAGCCCTGCAGGAGGTATGACGGGCCTCGGCGTGCACATGGCTGACAACCTCAACTACCTGCTCGGCAGGCCCGCAAGAGTTGCCTCGTTCAGCAAGCGGATCATCGGCGTTGGCAGGCTCGACGACGCCACGGTGGCCATCCTGGAGTTCGAGGAGGGGCCTGTCGCCTCGCTCGGAACCGCCATGGTGATACCTGACATCGCTCGTACGGCTGTCTGGGGCACGGAGGCTGCGGCATGGAACGAGATGGATGGCGAGCGCTTCTACTTCCAGAAGGCGGGGGAAAAGGAGCGGGTTTCACAGGAGATCGAGACGCTCGACACCGTGAAGGACGAGCTTGAGGAGTTCGCAGCCAACGTTCGCAACGGGACCAGACCGGAGACCGGGGGGCCTGAAGCGCTCGAGGTCGTGGCGGTCCTCCAGGGCATCGTGGAGAGCGCCGCCACCGGCAGAGTCATCGACCTCGACGACGTACGCAGCCGCGAGTAGACCTATCGGTCGATCGAGCCGTTTTCCCGGACAGCCCTCCCCAATCCAGCTGGTCAGAGCCTCTCCGTTGGGAACGTCTCGGCCTGCTGCGGTAGGTGCTCAGGCCTGCTGTTCCGGCTGGTAGTTGACCATCCAGTTGATACCGAAACGATCGGTGCACGTGCCGAAGTCCGCACCCCAGAACGTCTTCTCGAACGGCATGGTCACCTCGCCGCCTTCCGCCAGCCCATCGAAGATCCGCTTGGCCTCGCCCTCGCTGTCGGGACCGATGCTGATCTGAACGCTGTCGCCAAACGTGGTCGGCCCCATCGAGTCTGGTCGGTCGGAGCCCATCAGCACCTGGTTTGGTCCGATCGGCAACGAGATGTGCATGATCTTGTCGCCGTCGCTCTCCGCACCGGGCACATCGGGCGGCATCTCGGAGAATCGGTTCACGTCGGTGAAGTCGCCTCCGAAAACCGACCGGTAGAACGTGAACGCCTCCTCGCAGTTGCCACTGAAGTTCAGGTATGGGTTGACACTCGCCAAGGTCCCCTCCTCTCGAAACGGGATCCTACCGGTAGCCGCCGGCTGGGCCAGAGGGGGTGGCGTCGGGGACCGTCGACGAAGCTACGTCTGTGGGCTCCTCCCCTCCTTGGTCGAGCCGGAACGGCGGATACTGGTCCGTCATCAGCGCGGCGTAGGCCACGACCCGGTACACCCAACGGTTGAGGCCCATGATGAAGGCGAACAGCGGTCGCGGATACCGTCCCGTGAACAGGAGCACCACCACCGCGATCAGAACCAGGAGGGCCAACAGCCCGCCGGCTCCGACTCTTCCGTCTCCTACCCAGCCGTCGCTCCACCACCATCCGCTGCCCCCTCCGGTGATGACCGCCACCACCAGATAGTGGGGAATCGCCAGGAGCCACCACTTGACGAGAACCAGGCCGCGGGAGAGCCGGTCAGGGTAGGCGACCTCCAGCGTGGCGGGATAGTCGGCAACGTGGCTGGTCGTGAACGGCGGATACCGGTCGGTTCCGAGACCACCCGGTCCCGCGTAGTAGACAACCCGCCACGTCCACCGCAGCACGCCAACGTTGAAGTCGAAGAGCCCTCTCGGGTAGCGGCCGGTGAACAGGATCGCCACTCCGGCGATGATCGTCAGCACCACAAAGGCGACCCACAGGAAGGCGAGAACGACGAAGTGCGGGATGGCGAGGAACCACTTGACGAGCCACAGCCACTGCGAGAGTGGCGTGTCGATCGCAGCCTCGAGCCTCAGAGGCTCGGCGCCTACTGCTTCTTCGGGCTCCATCTCCCCGGGGACTTCCTCTGGGACCGCGGCCTCCGGCCGGCCCCGTGCCGCCAGGACGATGATCGCCACCGCCACGGCCCCAAGAATGAGGCCGGCGAAGAGCAGCGCTACTCCCAAGGGCAGCACGGCTCCCGAACGGACCCCGACGGTCACCTCGGCGACGATTCCAGGGGAGGCGTCGGCGTTCATCAGGACAGCCGTCCACGTTCCTTCGCTCACCTCCCATACCAGCTCCTGTGTCCCCGGTCCGGAGGCGGAGACCACCCAGAACCCCTCGTCGGCAGGCGGCGTGGGGACCCCGCTGCCCCCAATGGTGCGATAGTCGACGGCTCCACCTATCCGGACGTCACGAATCTCGTCACGGGCCACGCCACTCAGGTACGACTCGACGTCTGTCTCAGGGCCGATCCCGATGAAGAGCTCAGCGGCAGGGTCCAGGCCGGTGGCCCTGATGCGAACGGAGAAGTCGATGAAGTCGAACACCCAGTCAGGCGGACCAGGGTCGGCGCTCAAGTCCACCTCTTCAGTGGTGATGGCCGCCGTAGCCGTGTTGACGCGCTCGAGGGTCCGCTCGAAGTAGCCGTCCTCTCGCTGGATGGAGTAGGCGGCAGTCAGCGCTGCGCCTCCGACGAAGAGGGCCAACGCAGGGATAGCCACGAAGACTCCAATGACGATGGCTATGACACGTCCTGCGGTCATCGAGAAAGCTCCTCTTGCTGCCGAGCACGATACTTCCGGTTTCTCAGCAGGGCCAGGGGCTTTGGACTCGTGGTCCTCAGGGAGTGGTGCCGACCCAGAGTTGCCTGCCCGGCGTCTCGGAGCCGTCTCCCGTGGACCGTGGAAGCTGCACGGACGCCACCACCATGCCGTCGAGGGAGAAGACCTGCAACCCCTCCGGCTCGAACCCGAACGCCTGCGCGGCCGGCTGGCTGCTCCAGTTCTCGCCGTCGAGGGAGAAGAGGATCAGCCGCACCGGGGTGGATCCTGGCCAGGACGTCGGCTCAGCGTGCCGCTCGAGTTCGGCGATCTCATCGAAGGACAGCGTCACGAGCACGTCCCCTGAGAGTGGGTCGAGGAAGTCGACGGTCCCGCCGGGTTCTGCCGGCCCGGCAGGGAGTGCTGGCCCGTGGAGCTGCCGTCGTACGCCTGTTGCATCGCGAACTGGCCCGTGTTGGCCGGGTTGCCCTGGCCGTTCGGCGAGCCGAAGACGTCCGAGCGGACGAACTGGCCCGTGTTCTGGGAGCCGTTCGCACCGGGGCGCGGGAACTTGCCCGTG
>CAZKJJ010000082.1:3655-8853 GCA_964553055.1 uncultured Acidimicrobiia bacterium | reverse complement strand
GAGAGCTCGTGCGGAAAGCGGAACATGAACGAGGCGGGCGGTGTCAGCCCGACTCTCCCGAGCAGCTCACCCACTCGTTCCTCGCGTGCGGTGGTCGTGCCCATGTTCTGCACGGCGAGGGGCTCGGACACCGTGTCGAACACCGTTCGTCTCGGGTTCATCGACTCATAGGGGTCCTGGAAGATCATCTGGACCCGCTGGCGGAAGCGTTTCAAGTCGGACTTGCCGATGTGCGCGACATCGATGAGGTCGCCGTTGTCCTGCATGAGGATCTTTCCTGCGGTGGCGTCCGTCAGCTTGACGAGCATCCGACCGGCGGTGGTCTTCCCGCAGCCTGACTCCCCCACCAAACCGAGGCTCTCGCCCTTGGCGATCTCGAAGTTGACGCCATCGACCGCATGCACGAAGTCCTTCGCCTTACCGAAGCGGCGCTTGGAGACAGGGAACAGCTTCGCGAGGGACTCGACCTGCAGCAGCGGGGCGGTCATGCCCGCATCCCCTCGAGCGTCGCCGGCACCTGCTGCCAGTTCCAGCACGCCACGAGCCGGCCGCCCCCTATGTCCACCAGTGGAGGCTCCTCGACCCTGCACTGGTCGGTTGCCCAGGGGCAGCGCGGATTGAAGCGGCATCCCGCCGGGGGGTCCAGCAGGTTGGGCGGCTCGCCTTCGAGAGGGGCGAGCTTCCTCCGCGGTCCCGTCACGGAAGGGGTCGAGGACAGCAGCAGGAACGAGTAGGGATGCTTGGGACCGTGGAAGATGTCCAGCGTCGTCCCGTGCTCGACGATCTTGCCCGCATACATCACGGCCATGTGGTCGGTCACCTCGGCGATGACGGCGATGTCGTGGCTGATATAGATGATGCTCATCCCGAGCTCGCGCTGGATCCCTTTCAGCTCCTGGAGGATCTGGTCCTGGACGATCACGTCCAGTGCGGTGGTTGGCTCGTCTGCGATGATGATCTGCGGGTTGCAGGAGAGGGCCATGGCGATCACAGCCCGCTGTCGCATCCCTCCGGAGAACTCGTGTGGATAGCGGTCGACCATGGCGGGGCTCAGGCCCACCAGCTCGAAGAGCGTGACGATTCTCTCCCTGGCCTCGGCGTCGCTCATCTCCGAGTAGTGCTGGTCGAGGGCCTCTTTGACCTGCTCACCTACCTTGAAGACGGGGTTCCAGGCGTTCATGGCGCCCTGGAAGACCATGGAGATGTCGTTCCAGCGTCGTTTGCGCATCTCATCTTCTGAGAGAGCCAGCAGGTTGGTTCCGTTGAGCCGGATCTCACCTCCCTTGTACGCGGCGTTCTCTGCTGCCAGCCGCAACAGCGCCATGGCCACCGACGTCTTGCCGCAGCCTGACTCCCCCACCAAGCCGAGGGCTTCGCCCTTTCTGAGCTGGAATGAGACGTCCTCGACGGCCGAGACAGCTCCCTGTTTCGTCTCGTAGTGCATGACGAGGTGATCCACCTCCAACAGCACCTCGCCTGCCGCTGCTCGGCTTCCCGACTCGACGCGCGTGACCGTCACCGGATCAGCGCTGCCGGAGTCTGGGGTTGACGATCTCGTCCATGCCGCGGCCCACGAGGTAGAAGGCCCCCGCCAGCAGGGTGACGGCCAACCCTGCAGGGAAGAGCAACCACCAGAACGAGAGGCCGGCGAGCAGGTAGCCCTGGGTCTGGGTGAGCTGAATCATGATTCCCCAGCTCATGTCCACGTTCATGAGACCCAGGAACGACAGCGTCGCCTCGATGGCGATCGCAGCCGTGACCGTGAACATCATGTACAGAAAGCTCAGCGGCATCACGTTGGGGACCAGGTGACGGAAGATGATCCGCATGTTGGTGCCGCCGGACACCCTGGCCGCATCGATGAACGGCTTGACTTTCACGGAGAGGGCCTGCGACTTGAGGATGATGGCAGTGCCTCCGAAGCCGAAGAGCAGTCCCAAGAAAGCTCCGAGGTGCCAGAGCTGGAAGTCGACGACGGTGTTCATGACGATGAGGATCGCCAACGCGGGCAGCATCAGCAGCAGGTCGGCCAGTCGCATGAAGAATGAGTCGATCGCTCCTCCATAGTGGGCGGAGAGGGACCCCACGAACGTGGCGACGAAGACCGTGACCAGCGCGGCGATGATCGACATGAAGAAGGCCGCTCGGGCCCCGTAGAAGAGCTGCGAGAGCACGTCACGCCCAAGGGGGTCGGTCCCCAGGATATGGGAGTGGCACTCACCCTCCATGTCCGCGAAGGCACAGATGTAGGGCGGGGCGGGCTGCGCCTTGATGAGGACCTCGTCTCCGACAGCCAGGAACGGGTCGATGAGGAAGGACTGCCGAAGGCTGATCTCCGTTGCCGGGTCTGTGACCTCGTCGACGATCACCTTCGTCGCCTGGGGAGGGTTCGGCTCGTTCCCCGTCACAGGGTCGTACACGAAGGGATCGACGATGCCCCGTTCCACGAGGATCCACTGCGCCACCGCCCCCACGACGAAGAAGATGATGATGCCAAGGCCGATCAGGCCAACCTTGTTCTCCTTGAAGAGCCCCCAGTTCTGCCGCCAGCTCTTCCTGGCGAGCTGGAGCCTGATCCGCCAGAGCGGTAGCTCCGGGATGACCAGCTGCTGTTCTAGCTCTGGGGAGTCGGGCTGGACCTCGACGGGGCGGAGCTCGCGGTCGGTGTCCGTCATGCCGTGCTATCCCTGTGCCGTGACTCGGATGCGGGGATCCAGGAACCCGTACAGGATGTCAACCACCAGGTGACCGAACAGGGCCATGATCCCTACGAAGCTGAACGCCCCCAGGGCGAGTGGGATGTCCTCCAGCACTACCGCTCCGACCAGCAGTTGGCCCATGCCAGGCCAGGAGAACACCGTCTCGGTGATGATGCCCCCGTCGATCACCGCCGCGATCGCCAGCACGAGGCTGGTCGTCACGGGCAGCATGGCAGTGCGGGCACTGTGCCTGTTCCGGATCCTTCTCTCAGGCAGCCCCTTTGCCCTGGCCGTGAGGACGTAGTCCTCCTTCATGGTCTCCAGCATCGAGCTCCGCGTCAGGAGCATGACCCCCGCGAACCCGATCAGCGTCAAGGTCATCACCGGCAGGACCATGTGTTGGGCGATGTCGATGGCGTAGCTCAGCATCCCAGAGTTGATCCAGAAGAAGGCGAAGACTCCGAGCGCCGCTGCAGTGGTGCCGATGCGGAACAACCTGCGTTGTGCCGGCTCCCCAAACCGCCTCGACGCATAGGCGATGCCGAAGATCGCAACCACCAGCACGCTGATCGTCCAGAACATGGTGAGGAACACCTCGTTGGTGGTGTATGGCGCCGCTCGCCATTCGTTCGGGTTGATGAACTGGTTGAGGGGCAGCAGCCCTAGATACCCGCCGAAGAACCAGATCAACATGAGCGCCACCCACGGGTAGAAGGCCGTGTAGGTCATGACCCCGCCTACGGTGATCGCCATCTCACCCCGTTTGTTCCTGCGCCACGCCAGGTACTTCCCGACGATGAACCCGATGTAGTACTGAAGGAGGATGGCGGTGGTGAACAACACGAGCGTTCTGGGCAGCCGCTCGGCGATGATGTCGGAGACCGGGCGCGGGTACTGGCTGAAGCTGGTGCCCAGGTCTCCCTGGACGAAGTTGGAGAGGTAGGTGACGTACTGCTCCCAGAGTGGCTTGTCCAAGCCGAGCCTGGCGATCGCCTCCTGCTTGACGGCGGGAGGAATGTCTGGGTTGGTGGCGAACTTCTGCTGGACGATGTCACCCGGGAGGGCTTGGAGGAGGAAGAACGTCAGGGTCAGGAAGACCACGAACAAGAAGACGATCTGAACCAGGCGACGTGCGATGTACCTGGCCACGCACCAACTCCTTGAGGCTGGGGGTCGGGAGCATACTACCGCCAGGCGTGCAGAGGCCGCCACCCGTCTGGCGCGGAAGAGGGAGAGCCGAAGCTCTCCCTCTTCTCTCCACGAGTTGTGACTCGCTACTGCGAGGACACCAAATCCGGAACTCCGATGAAGCTCTGGATTCCGTCCAGCACCTGCGTGAACGGGAATGTGATCGCGTTGGAGTACACGTCGTACGTGATGTTCGTGAAGAGCGTCACGTACGGCAGGTCCTCGCCGATCTGGGCGTCCATCTGCCAGGCGATCGCCTGAGCAGCGTTCAGGTCCGTCGTGGTCTTGAGTTCCTCACCCAAGGCGTCGAACTCCGCGTTGTTGTAGCCAGGCGTGTTGTTCCCTCCGAAGAGGACAGAGTCCTGGCTGCTCACGAAGAAATCGGCCACGTAGTCCGGGAAGATGGTGAGACCCCATCCCAGGATGTACGCGTCCCAGTCGTTGGTGGCAAACGCGATGTTCACGATGGTCGTGAAACCGGTCGGCTCTGCAACGATCGGGATCCCCAGGTCGTTCATGGCGTTCTGGATGAACAGGCTGTACGTCGCCCGCATCGGGTCATAGCCCGGTCCAGGCGCGTAGATGCGCATCTCGCTGAGCGTCTCGCCGCCAGGGCCCGTGAGGCCCACACCGGCGGTGACGTCCCGCGCTTCAGCAACAGGCTCGGTATCCCACGTCCAGCCCGCATCCTTCAGCAGCGCAACTGCCGACTCCAGCCTCTGAACCTGGTCTTGCCCCTCGCAAGGCGCGGCTGCCGGGTCCGGGTTCGCCCAGAAGGCGTTCCCAGGCGGGATCAGCGAGTTGACGGTCAGCACCTGGCCTGCCAGGACGTTCTGTGCCACGAACTCCTTGTCGATCATGCACGCCACGGCCTGCCGGTAGACAGGATCGTTACCCGGGAACTTCCTCGTGTTGAACGCGAAGTAGAACAACGAGTTGCTCGGGTTGGCAGTGATCGTGATCGTGGGGTCGTCCAGGAACTGGCCTTGTATACCGCGGGACAGCGTCAGCGGATTCATCCAGTATTGGACCTCGCCCTCGAGCAGCGCCAACGCCACGGCATCTTGCGTGCCGTAGATCTTGAACAACTGCTCGGCGGCATACGGTCCAACCGTGTACTCGGCCAGGATGTTGCCCGAAGGCTCACCGGAGACGGTGATCTCGGTCCCGTCCGGGTCCGTGATCGTGACCGCTCCCCCGTCGTACACCTTGTAGGTGAAGCCGCTGTCGTAGTAGCCCTCGACGGAGTTGTTCCGCCAGAAGGCGCCTGCCTCGCGTGACTCGTAGACGAACGCACTGCCTGAAGGCATG
>CAZKJJ010000082.1:0-3645 GCA_964553055.1 uncultured Acidimicrobiia bacterium | reverse complement strand
CCTCGAGCGTCTCAGAGGCTGTTGCCTTCGCCACGCTCGCGACGTAAGCGTCCGCCTCGTCCTGGGTGATGTCATCCACCGTCTTGGTGAACTCCTCACCTGCCTCCTCGGCCGCTGCCTGCTGGGCGTCGAACGCGGCCTGGGCCGGATCGGCGACACCGTCGGCAGCTGCCTGACCGGCAGCCAACGCTTCGTCAACGAACGTCGCCCAGTAGTGCTCCGGGAGCACGGGGGCGATCGCCGCGTTGTAGAGCCAGTTGGCCAGACCCGGCTGGCTGTTCCAGACGATCCTCACGTTGAAGTCGTCGACGACCTCGACCGATTCGATGCCGTTGACGTCGCCCTCGGCTTGCGGCCAGATCACCGGCCAGTTGCCCGAGAGGCCTACGTCCTTCACCGTGTTGAAGGTGAAGGCGACATCGTTCGCGTCGATGGCTTCGCCGTCGCTCCACGTGGCGTCCTGGCGGAGTTCGATGTCCATCACCCATTTCTCGCCTTCAGCCTGTCCCTGCACGACGTCACCAACCGCCAGGTTGGGCACCGCCGAGTAGGAAGGAGGCTGCAGCGTCCAGAGCGAAGGAGCGAACCCTGCCTGGACGTACTGGGTGTAGACGTCGTTGTTGACGTCCAAATAGTTCCAGTAGTTGTCCGTGGCCGGATCGCTGATGATTCCGACTTCATACGTGAATCCGGTTGCGGCCGGAGGCGGGACGGTCGTCGCCGCGGGAGGCGCCGTGGTCGTCTCGGTGACCTCCGGAACGGTCGTCGTCTCTTCCTCTTCGGCTCCCCCACCGCAGGCTGCGGCGATCAGGCCGAAGACCCCGAGAACGGCGACCCACCGCCAGATTCTCGAATTGCTTTTCACCTTGATACTTCCTCCTATCGCGCGATTTGGATTCCCCGCGAAACGGGGAGTGGCGCGGAAGATTACCCGGGTTTCGTCCGAGGGGCCAACAAACCTGGCCTGTTTCGACTCCGCGTGCAACGGCAGTCAGGCTGCCCTCAGGTGATCGCAGTCACCACCAGTGCTGCGATCATGAAGACGAGTCCCGCGATCAGCCAGTAGAGGGGAGGCCACCGGGACGGCAGCTTCGCCCTGAGCAAGGGATCCGCCAGAGCTATACCGCCGACCAGGGCGACTCCGGCGCCTGCGACGATGGCGGCGATCAGCAGGACGTTCAAGGCGAAGAAGGCGGTCACGGCTAGGACAAGGAGAATCGCGAACGCGATTCGGATCTTGGTGGGGACCCGCGCCAGCGCGTTGCGCACCCTTCTGAAGGCGCCGCCTGCTCGAGCTCGTCGTGCCTCAGGCGGCTCCCACGCGATCTCTGTTGGTTCCGGATCGACGCCGAGCGTGGTGGCTAGCTCTGCAGATGCGGTCGTTTGAAAGACGAGCTCCTCGTCATCGACCGAGATGTGAAAGCCGTCGGCGGCGTGACTGACGCTCAGCTCAGGAAGATCCCAGTTTCCGATCTCCACTCCGCTGGCTGTGACGACCAGGCGCTCCCGTTCGACGTCCACGACGGCACGCAGCGTTTGGCTCTCGGCGCCGATCAGCTTCAGCGAACCCTGGAAGGCAGGCATCCCTCGAACGAGGCTATCCGGGCACCCGGACGCGTCAAGGACCTCGAGGGTGACCTGCGCCGTTCCTCGGAGGCAGGGCGGACCGGTGATAGCCTGCTTCGGGTTGCCAAGCAGGCGTACCGCCATCCTCGCCGTCGACTCGGTGCTTGCCTATGCATTGGGCTACGTCGTTTCGATCTTCGTCTACGACCTGGGGCTCTTCGCATTCGGCCTGGCGGCCAACACGCAGCCGACGCTCTTCCACGACGATGTCCTGTTCGGCGCCTCAGGCGAGAACTGGGTGTGGCTGGGCGGGGTGGTGGTCGTGGTGCTCTTCGGGATCGCCATGCTGTCGATCTTCCAGGGGGAATCCGGCTCCTCAGCCGCGGCCAGGCTGATCGTTCTGTGGCTTCTGATACACGCCTTTCGTGAAGCTGCTACCCGACTCCTCGACGGGTATGTGAGGACCGACTCGGACGTTCGGTTCGCCGCCGACTCGCTTGGACTTTCTCCGCTCTGGATCTCGGGGGCCCTCGGTGCAGCAGGTCTGGTGGCAATAGGCGCCTTGGCCGTGCCCTCGCTGCTCCGCTTGGCGCCCGATCAGACAGCTATCGTGAAGACGCCTGACCGGTTTGCCTTCGTTGCGTGGTTGACGTTCCCCGCCTGGATACTCGGGAGTCTCATCAGCCTCTTGTTCTTCCTTCCTGGCTCAGGCGTAGATCCTCTCCTGGGCTTGCCGACGGCTGGGATCGTGGTGGGTGCGGCGATGCTCGTTTCCGTCCGCAGGCGTGTGCTGCTGCCGGACGACCCTGATGTGTCCTTGGCCTGGTGGCTGCTTCCCGTCTTGGCAGCGGCGTGGGTGGTCTCGTATGTGTTCCTCGTGGATGGAATCAGCCTGGTGTGACGCCGGTCCGCGGAGGCAAGTCTTCCGGCGGCCGGATGACGTCTGGAACGAGCGAAGCGCGCTGGCTCCAGAAGGTGCTCTTCGCCGTCAACGGGGCGCGTGAGGCCCGCCAGAAGCTGGCGGAAGCGGCGGGTGACGAGCTCAACCCTCTGGTCACGCTCGGTGGCGGCACCCACTGGATCGAGAGGTCATCGCGAGGCGGGTGAACGCGCTGATGGAGGCACACGGGCCCAGTATCTACGGCGGGCGGGCTCGGTCTGAGCCTCTCCGGGCGAGAGTAGGATCACGACTGCCTGGTAAGACTGGACATGACCGACCGAATCATCGTGGCGGCGAACCGTCTTCCGGTCGCATCCTCGGGGGGCGGTTGGGTGAAGAGTCCCGGAGGTCTCGTCAACGCCCTGACCCCCATCCTGCAGGGGACCCTGGGTGCTTGGATCGGGTGGACGGGAGTCGCCAACCAGTCGCTCGACCCCTTCGAGTTCGAAGGGATCAGCCAGATCACCGTCCGCTTGAGCGACGCCGAAGTCGAGGACTACTACCACGGGTTCTGTAACAAGACCATGTGGCCTCTCTATCACGACTCCGTTGGGACCCCTGAGTATCACCGCAGGTGGTGGAAGGCCTACCGTGACGTCAACGAGCGGTTCGCGCAAGCGATCACAGACGCGGCCAAACCAGACGATCTCATCTGGATCCACGACTACCACCTTCAGTTGCTGCCGCGGATGCTGCGGCGAAGGGCGCCCGACTCGAACATCCGGTTCTTCCTCCACACTCCGTTTCCACCTGTCGAGCTCTACGCGAGGCTTCCCTGGCGTAGTGCGATCGTGGATGGGCTGTTGGGGGCCGATGTCGTCGGCTTTCAGACGGAGCGGAGCGCCAGCAACTTCCGCAACGCTGCCCAGGCCTTCGGGGAGGCGCATTGGTCTGGCGACAGGCTGATCTCCGGTGACCACGAGACCCGGTTGGTCACGGCCCCCATCTCGATCGACGTCGCTGACTTCATGCGCATCGCTCGATCGGCGGAGACGGAGGATCGGATCCTGCGTCTGCGCCGTGCTCTGGGGGACCCCAAGTATGTGATCCTCGGGGCTGACCGCCTGGACTACACGAAGGGGATCGACATTCGCCTGCGAGCGTTCGAGGCCCTCCTCGAGCGGAATGAGACCCTCGCC
>CAZKJJ010000081.1:0-8853 GCA_964553055.1 uncultured Acidimicrobiia bacterium | reverse complement strand
GTCGTCCCGGAGCTCGACGATACCGCTCCACGCTTTGCCCCTCTCCCCTGGCGAGAGCCCGTTCCTGGCACAACGTGGACGGTGCTCGGCCCCTACTCGCTTGTCAGGCTCGCCAGGTCAGACACCAGGTCGGACACGGCGGAGGGCACAGCAGAGCGGGTGGCAGAGGCACTGTGGGAGTGGCTCGCGTCCGTGGGCGCAGGGCGGCGGTTCGAGGTCCAGCTGGACGAGCCGTTCCTCGGGCTGACCGGTGATCGCTCGCTGTTCCACGCCGCCTATTCGAAGGTGCCTCAGGACCTGCGCGCGTTCGTGTCCGTGCAGTTCGGGAGGCCGGCCATAGAGACCGTCCGGTGGCTCGCCGATCGTGGCCTCACACCGCAGGTCCCCGCTTCGCACTTCTCGGACTATGCAGACGTGCTCAGGGAGCGGGACCGGGTGCTCCTCTCCGTGATGGAAGGGAGATCGGTGTGGCCGGACGATCCCGGCCCTGCCTTCGAGGTCCTCGGGCATGACGCACTGTCAGGTCAGACCGTCTACGTCACACCTTCGACGTCGCTTGGGTTCTTGCCGTACACCGTCGGTGGCGAGTCGCTCCCTGAGGGATTCCAGTTCGCCCGTGAGAAGGCTGCCGCACTCCGATCCTGGGTCGACGCCTTCGAGAAGGGGGTCGAGATCGCGTCTCAGAGGATCACCGTCCCTGAGTTCCCAGAGGTGGGAGACATCCGCAGGCGGGAGACGCGTCAGACCCGACGAGAAGCACAGTCTGACCTCGATCTTCCCTCTCTCCCCACCACCACGACAGGCAGCCTCCCGCAGACGAGCGAGGTGCGGCAGCTGAGAGGTCGGTACAGACGCGGTGAGCTCGAAGGGGAGGACTACGAAGCAGGGATCGACGCTCTCATCAGACAGGCCATCGGCTGGCAGGAGAGGCTGGGCCTCGATGTGCTCGTCCACGGCGAGTTCGAGCGAACCGACATGGTCGAGTACTTCGCAGAGCGGATGGAAGGGTTCCTCACGACCCGGTCCGGATGGGTTCTCTCGTACGGAAGTCGCTGCACCCGCCCGCCCATTCTGGCCGCCCCGCCATCGATATCGGGTCCGATGACGGTGCGTGCGTGGCAAGTCGCCCAGGCTGCCACGGACAAGCCGGTGAAGGGGATGCTCACCGGTCCTGTGACGATCGTCAACTGGAGCTACCGGCCGCCAGGCGTGTCTGACGACAGGCTGTTCTGGGCGGTGGCGCTGCCGATCGCTCAGGAAGTCGGCCACCTCACCAAAGCTGGAGCCCGCATCGTGCAGATCGACGAGCCAGCCGTCAGAGAGCGCTGGCCGTTGCCGACGCTCGACGCAGAGGACCTTCGGGCCGTGTATTCGAAGGGCGTCCGGGCGGCTCTCAACAGGGTCTTCTCGGCCCCTGCCAGCGTCCAGATGCACACGCACATGTGCTACGGGGACTTCGGTGACATCGTGGGCCTGTGGGACACCGCCGGAGTCGACGTCGCCTCGATCGAGTACTCCAGATCGAAGGATGACTCGTACCTGCACCAGTTCTACGAGCTCCTTCCCGACGGGCACTTGCAGATAGGACCAGGCATGTTCGACGTCCACAGCCCGCACTCACCTGGCGCGTGGACGATCGCAGAGCGTCTCGATCACGTTCTTCGTTTCATGGATCCCGGCGACGTGTGGGTCAACCCTGACTGCGGGCTCAAGACGCGAACGTGGGAAGACGCCGAGTCGCAGCTGTCGGACATGGTCAAGGCCGCGCACAGCGCGCGGGAGCAGCTCGCCTGATGCTCTCCGAGAAGAACGGCTGGGTCGATATCGCAGAGGTCAATCCTCCTGACCTTCCCGACTTGACCCACCGCCAGCTGGACGGACAGTGGGAGAACGTGCTCATCACGGACAACGTGTTCGGCAAGATCAGGGTCTCGCCGTACGCTTACGCCGCTCGGATCACGCATGACGTTCCGAGCGTCCATCCGACGGTGGTCATCTCGACCCGCGACAGGAACATCCTTGCCATCGAGAGCGAGGTCAGGGGCGCCCTCGGTAACGGCGTCGACTCCTTTCTGGTCGTGATAGGGGACACGAAGCCGGCGGTTCGCCACCACGCGAACCACATCGAGATCGTTGAGCACCTTCGGAAGCTGCAAGCCGTCATGCCTCCGTTCGAGGTGGGCATGCCGACGCGCTTCGACCGCGCGATGCTGCGCAGACGCGCCGAGGGCGGGGCACAGTTCTTCGTGACCAGTCCGATCCTCGATCCGAGCCAGGTGGCCGAGAGTGTCGAGCGTCTCGAGCTGAGGCAGGACGATCCACCCGTGTTCTTGGCGGTGATTCCACCTTTCAGCGTCTCGTGGATCGAGCGGGCGGAGGCCTTCGGGGCTCAGGCCGTATCAGATTCGGTGCGGGAGCTACTCGGCGCCGCAGGCGGAGCCGATCGCCGCACCCTGGCGTGGGATCTGGCGAGAGATGCAGCCCGCGAAGGTAGGCGGGCAGGTGTCAGCGGCGTCGTGCTGATGGGTCTCAGGTTCTCGACCGTGATCGGGGAGGCCAACGCGGAGTGGAACGGAAACCGCAAGGCCGGGGCGCAAGAACCGTGAAGCCGGGGGCGGAAGAACCGTAAAGCCGGGGGCGGCAGGCCCACTCTGACCTGCCACCCCCGTGATCCCCCCTAGATGATCCAGGTGAGCGCGATCGCCACAGCCGCCAGCAGGGCGACGACGGCGAGCAGCGTGGTCACCACCGCCCGAGTGGTCATACCAAGATCCCCGACGTACGACCTCCAGGAAGCGATTCCAAACGCAGCGGATAGCGACAGCGAACCGCCGATCAGCAAGCCATACTTCCAAGCTTCGGCGATGTCGCCGTAGTTCCATGTCCACCAGAGTGCCTCGAGCGTGCCCTCAGGCTCTGCGAACTGAAGCACCAGGCCGACACCGACGGCCAGCACGCCTAGGATTCCCAGGATCCATTCGATGACGGTCGAGGTGGTTCCCGGCTGCTCGACGTCGTAGTCCTGCCGCTCCTGCAGCATCGTCATGCCAGCCTCCTTCCGGGCCCGCCCAGCGGACGGGCCTCTCACCTTCCATTCTCCGGGAGGGGAGTCTGAGCGCCAGGGTCGGAAGTCACGGCCGCCTCGCCCACCCTGACGTTCGGCCCTACAGTCACGCCCCTGAAGCCGGCAAGATCGGTTGAGAGCCGTGCTCGAGATATCGCAGCTGAGCAAGACATTCGGCCAGGTCACCGCTCTGGATGGCGTGTCGATGGTCGTCGAGCCAGGAAGAATCACAGGCTTCCTGGGTCCGAACGGGGCGGGGAAGACCACCGCCATGAGGTCCATCTTCGGTCTGGTCGCACCGTCCTCGGGAACGATCACGTGGCGGGGCGCTCCTGTCGGCGCAGCCGAGCGGCTCAGATTCGGGTACATGCCGGAAGAACGGGGCCTCTACCCCAAGATGAGGGTGGCCGAGCAGCTTGCCTACTTCGGCAGGCTGTCAGGTATGGGGTCCAGCGCCGCTGACGAAGCGACTTCCCGATGGCTTGCCGAGTTGGGGCTGGCAGACAGATCCTCTGCCAAGCTCGAAGAGCTGTCCCATGGCAACCAGCAGCGTGTTCAGCTGGCGGCAGCTCTCGTTCACGACCCTGACCTGGCCGTGCTCGACGAGCCATTCTCGGGTCTCGACCCACTCGGCGTTGAGACGATGTCCGCAGTCTTGAGGCGATTGGCCTCGTCAGGAACCGCCATCCTCTTCTCGAGCCATCAACTCGATCTGGTTCAGGATGTCTGTCAGGACGTCGTGATCATCCACAACGGGAGAGTCGTCCTGTCTGGTGAGGTCGATTCCCTCCGGTTCGCGGCGCCGTACAGGCATCTCGATATCGAGGTCGACGGTGAGCCGTGGCCGGGTGCCGAGGGTGAGCTGAGCACGATCGAAGCCAACGGAAGGCGTCACTACGTGCTGCGGTCGACTGAGACCTTCGACTGGGTGCTGGCCAAGGCGAGGGCAGAAGGTGAGATCACCAGGCTCGTCTTCGACGCCCCCCGCCTTTCGGACCTCTTCCGGGACGCGGTCGCGAGATGACCCCGATACTGCAGCTCTTCGAGGTGGCGAGGAGGGACTTCCTCCAGCGGGCGAGGAGCAGAGCATTCCTGGTGACGATGGGCATCACCGTCCTGCTGGTGTTCGGCGTGGCCGCGATGATCGGACTGGAGATCGGCGACCCAGAGCCTTCGGTCGTCGGTGTGGCGGGCGATGTCCCCCAGGGGTTCGAGGGGGCCCTCCAGGCGACGGCGAAGGATCTCGGTATGGAGGTCGAAATCAGGCTCTCCGAGGACGCCGCGCAGGGCGAGGCAGATCTTTCCTCTGGCGACCTGGACGTTCTCCTCGTGGATGCCAGGGAGCTGGTGTGGGCGGAGCGGGAGCAGCCGACGCTGGGAGCTGTCGTCGCAGGGGCCCTGAGGGCCCTCGACCAGCAGCAGAAGGTGTCAGAGCTCGGTCTCACGGAACAGGAAGCTGCCGACCTCCTGGCTCCTGTCGCTCCTGAGAGCAGGGTCGTTGACCCTCCCGACCCCGAGGAGGTCCCGCGGGCGATCGGCGCTCAGGTGGGAGCGTTCCTGCTCTACATGTCCATCATCATCTTCGGTCAGTTCATCCTCCTCGGAGTCATGGAGGAGAAGCAGAGCAGGGTGGTCGAGGTCGTCATCAGCCGGGTCCCTCCCGCCAGGCTCCTCGGCGGCAAGATCATCGGTATCGGGGCGCTCGGTTTGATCCAGATCGTCGTGCTGGGGACTTCCGTTGTCCTGGTGGCGATGATGATCGACATCCCGGACGTCGAGCTACCGGCCCTGAGTGCAGGGATCGTGGCCAGGGTGGCGTTGTGGTTCCTGGCAGGCTACGCCTTCTACGCGGCCCTGTACGGGGCGATGGGAGCCACGGTGTCCAGGCAGGAGGATGCCCAGGGAAGCGCCATGATCCCCACGCTGCTCGTGGTCCCGGGGCTCTTCATCAGCCTGGTGGCGATCGAGGACCCGACGAGCCTGCTCGTGACCGTCGGTTCGCTGGTGCCCTTCACGTCGCCGATGGTGATGCCGGTGAGGATGGCGACGACGGAGGTGCCTGCCTGGGAGATAGCGGTGGCGGCCCTCTTGCTCCTGGGGTCGACCTACGCGGTCGTGAGGGCGGCGGGCCGGGTATACAGGGGAGCCGTCCTGGAGTTCGGGCCGAAGGTCAAGCTCACCAAGGCCTGGCGGTCAGCGGGCGTCTAGGCGTTCTCCGGTCCTGCCAATCGAGGCAGCGGTCTTCGAAGCGTCCGTTGAAGGCCCCGGGGGGCATGGTGGCGGGCAGCCTTCCGAAGACCTATCCTTGACAGGCCACCGGGCCGTGTGGGTAAAGTGGCGCTTCTAGCGTCACTTTGTAGGCATGGCAACCATTCAGATTCGGAACATCCCCGAGGACGTCCACCGCATCTACCAGCTTCGGGCCGCTGCGGCAGGGCAGAGCCTCCAGGAATACCTGCGCACCGAGCTGATCTCGAATGCCAGGGCGGCAGCACCCGCCGAGCTCATGGCCGAGGTCGAGTCGCGGATCCGAGACGAGGAGGGTGAGGGCTTCGCAGAGGTCTCCTCCGCTTCCTTCGTCGACGTCGACAGGGATTCACATTGAGGGTCTACGACTCGTCCGCGATCGTCGACGCTCTGGTGTCCAAAGCGAGGAGCGGGTATCGGGCTAGGAAGCTTCTCTCCTCCGAGCCCTACATTCGGGCGCCTGAGGTTCTGTCCGCCGAGGTCGGCTCGACGCTGCGCCGCATGTGGAGAGACGGTGTGATCGCGCACTTCCGAGCACGGGCCGCTCTCTACCAGATGCGGAGACTACGGGTGGTCCGCTACCCATTCGAACCGTTCTCGGACCGCATCTGGGAGCTCCGTGAGCGCCTGTCTCCGTACATGGCGTGGTACGTCGCCTTGGCCGAGCGGCTGGAGGTTCCCCTGGTCACGTCGAACGAGCGGTTGGCGGCGATCTCCGATCTCCGCTGCGCCGTCGAGGTTTTGAGCGCGGAGCCCGCAACGGCCGGGTAGCACGAAGCGATTACGGGAGGAGCGAGGTGGTCAACAGCACGGGCGGTCTGTGCGCGGAGGCGATCCGCTGATGGGAGCCCACGATCTCTTTTCGAAGGCGTACGCCTTCACCAGGGCACAGAGCGCCAGAGCCGAGGGTTGGTATCCCTACTTTCAGCCGATCTCGTCGGGAGCCGACGCAGAGGTCGTCATCCAGGGGCGGCGAGTGGTGATGATCGGGTCCAACAACTACCTCGGGCTCACCCAGCATCCGTACGTGATCGAGCAGGCGCAGAAAGCCATCTCAGACTACGGCAGCGGCTGTACGGGCTCCCGGTTCCTCAACGGGAATCTGGCTCTGCACGAGGAGCTCGAAGGCAGGCTCGCTCGTTTCATGAACAAGCCGGCTTGTCTCGTGTTCTCGACCGGTTACCAGACCAACCTGGGAACCATCGATGCGCTCGCGGGGAGGCACGATCGGATCCTCTCCGATTCGATGAACCATGCGTCGATCTTCGATGCCAACCGGCTGGCCTTTGGCAAGGCCTTCAAGTACCGGCACAACGATCTGGTGGACCTCGAGCGGCTGCTCAAAGAGGATGAGGACTACGAGGGGACGCTGGTGGTCACGGATGGGGTCTTCTCGATGGAAGGCGACCTCGCCGAGCTCGAGGGCATGGCCGCGCTGAGAGACAACTATGACTTCAGGCTGATGGTGGACGATGCTCATGGCGTCGGTGTCATGGGGCCCAACGGGAGGGGTACGGCTGAGCACTTCGGCGTCGAGGAGTCTGCGGACATCATCATGGGGACCTTCTCGAAGTCGCTCGCCTCCATCGGTGGCTTCATCGTCGCCGAGCCCCAGGTGATCGACTTCGTCAAGCATCACAGCAGGGCCCTGATGTTCTCGGCGAGTCCGCCTCCTGCCGCAGTGGCGGCCGTGATCGCCTCCCTCGACATCATCGAGGCCGAGCCGGAGCGCAGGGAGCGCCTCTGGCAGAACGTCCGCAAGATGCGGGACGGCTACCGGGAGATCGGCCTCGACACCGGTCCCTCTGTGAGCCCTGTCATTCCCCTGGTCATTGGGGAGGAGGAGCAGACCTTCTACTTCTGGAATGCGCTGTTCCAAGCGGGGATCTTCACCAACCCGATCGTTCCGCCTGCCGTCCCACCGACCAAGTGCCTGCTGCGCACGTCCTACATGGCCACCCACACGACCGAGATGCTCGATCACGTGCTGGAGGTGGTCGAAGAGGTTGCCGACAGGGTGGGATTGAGCAGAGTGGCGACCTCCCCTGCCGTTTGAGGGCGGCGTGAGCACGGTCGAGGCGGTCGCCACCCGCCGCGACCTCCGCGCCTTTCAGAAGCTCCCATGGTCGATCTACAGGAACATCCCCCAGTGGGTCCCGCCACTCCTCTGGGAGGAGCGGAAGCTGCTCGACCCCGCCAAGGGCCACCCGTTCCACGAGCACGCCGAGACCGCGCTGTTCCTCGCGCGTGACAACGGAGCGGTCATCGGCCGCATCGCGGCGTGTGTGAACCATCTCCACAACGAAGCGCAACGGGACAAGACGGGGTTCTTCGGGTTCTTCGAAGTGGTCGATGACCGGGAGACGGCTCAGGCGCTGTTCGAGGCGGCAGGGGCGTGGCTGGCCGAACGCGGGATGGAGGCGATGCGGGGGCCGGCCTCCTACTCGGTGAACGAGGTGTGCGCGCTTCTCGTCGATGGCTTCGAGGCGCCCCCGGTGGTCATGATGTCCTACAACCCGCCCTACTACCAGGATCTCATCGAGGCGGCAGGGTTCCATACCGTCAAGGACCTCGTCGCCTACCAGGTTCGTGACACGGATGTGCCGAGAGCTGAGCTCGGAGAGCTGGCCAGTCGAATCCGCAACCGCCGAGGCCTCGTGGTGCGGTCGGCGGACCTGAAGCATCTGGACGCCGAGTTGGGACCGGTGCGCGTCATCTACAACGAGGCCTGGGCTGGAAACTGGGGAGCGGTGCCGATGACGGATGCGGAGATCGACCATTTCGCCAAGAGCTTGAAGCCCATCCTCAAAGAAGGGCTGGCGCTCGTGGCCGAGATCGAGGGCGAAGCGGTCGGATTCGCCCTGTCGATCCCTGACATCAACAGGGCGCTCCTGCGCATCAACGGAAGGCTGCTGCCCTTCGGGATCGTCAGGCTGCTCGTCGAGGAGAGGAAGATCGACAGCGTCCGCACGCTGGCGCTCGGCATCCGCCCCGAGTATCGGAGGAGAGGCGTCGACGTGGTGCTGCTGGACGAGATCGTCAGCAGGGCCGTGGCGTCCGGCTACTACCAGTCGGAGATGGGCTGGATCCTGGAGGACAACCTGGTGATGCGACAGCCCCTCGACCGTCTGGGTGGGAAGGTCGTCAAGCGCTACCGGTTCTACGAGCGCCCGATCTAGGAGGTCCGCGCCATCGCCTCCGAGGGCTTGCGCCGTGTGAGAACGGGGCTCCCGCTGGCGGCGCTGAGCATCGGTGCCCTTCTCATTGGGAGACGCGCCACCTTGGCCTTGATTGCCGGGCTTTCAGGCGGTGCTGGCGCCGAGGGTGCACGGTTGCTCGTCAGAGCGCGAGGGATCGTTGTCGTGGGTGTCGCGTCTGCCGGTGCGGCTGTGGCTGGCTACGCCTTCGGGCTGTGGGCGGTCCCCGCGCTCGCAGCCGCGTGGTGGCTGGCTGCGTGGCAGCCTCCCAGGGGATGGGCGAAGGCAGGCGTGCTGGGCGTCCTGTTGGGTGGAGGCCCTGCCGCGCTGGGCGTCATCCTCACG
>CAZKJJ010000080.1:0-8864 GCA_964553055.1 uncultured Acidimicrobiia bacterium | reverse complement strand
AGAGGGAAGTGGCTTTCAGATTGCCCAGGCGCGGCTCGGACCCGGTCGGATTCACCACTGCATGCGGGCGATCGGGATGGCGGAGCGGGCCTTTGATCTGATGTGCCAGCGGGTGTTGGGAAGGGAGGCTTTCGGGTCCGCGATTGCCGAGCACGGGGTCGTCCAGGACTGGATCGCCGAGGCGAGGCTGAGGATCGAGCAGGCAAGGCTGTTGGTGTTGAAGGCGGCCTGGCTCATCGACACCGTTGGCGTCAAGGGGGCCCGCGTCGAGGTGTCTGCGATCAAGGTGGTGGCGCCTCGAACTGCGGTCTGGGCGATCGACAGGGCCATTCAGGCGTTCGGTGCCGCAGGCGTGAGTGAGGACTTCCCGTTGGCGGCCATGTATGCGCATGCGAGGACGCTGCAGATTGCCGATGGGCCAGATGAGGTTCACATGCGCTCGGTGGCGAGGCGAGAGCTGCGCAGGTACGAGGCGGGGGCGTTCCCGAAACTGTGACCTGTCGGGGGGCCCCTGCCGGGAGGTGGCTCGGTTGTCTAGCGTTCCTCCTGTGACAGCGGAGATCGGTGAGCGGGCGCCCGACTTCACACTTCGGGATCAGAGCTTTCAGAAGGTTGCCAGATCGGACCTGGAAGGGAAGCGGTCGCTCGTCGTGTTCATTCCCTATCCCTTCACCTCGGTGTGCCAGGGTGAGCTGTGCGCCATTCGCGACGACCTGGCGGAGTTCGAGGACCTCGACGCCAACATCGTGGCGATCACGTGTGACACGGTGGCGGTCAACGCTCGCTGGGCCCTCGATCAGGGATTCGAGTTTCCGATCCTCTCGGACTTCTGGCCGCATGGGGAGGTCGCGAGGGCGTACGGGTGCTTCGACGAGCAGCACGGCTACGCCAAGCGGTACACATATGTTCTCGATGCATCTGGCACGGTTCGCGATGTGATCTTCAGCGACGTGCTCGGAGAGGCTCGTCGACACGACGCATACGCGGAGGCGTTGGCGAAGGTGTGACAACGCGTTTCCTGTCAATCTCAGACCCTCATGGAGTGTCTGAGATTGACAGGAAAGTGAGCGACGGCACGGGGGGATTGCCTCGAGTGCCACATGGTGATACGACGTCGGGTGTCGCCCGAGGTCATGCTCGCTATCGGCAGCATCGCTTCTAGCCAATTCGGGCTCATCAGGCGTGATCAAGCCATGGACCTGGGGGCCGCGTCGAACTCGATCGCCGGACTCGTTCGCGAGGGCGTTTGGACGCGCGTAGCCCCGTCCGTGTATCGGGTTTCGGGAAGTGTCTCATCATGGGAGCAGGAGGTCATGCTGGCTGCTCTCTCGGCGGGCGATGGGGCCGTCGCCTCCCACCAGACCGCCGCTCTGCTGTGGAAGCTCGGTGACCTCGACCCGCACCCGATCCACGTCGCGACTACCCGTCCGAGGTGGCGCAGACGTTCCTTCACAGTGCACCGCCTGACGGATCTCGCCGAGCCCCACTTGACGCAGCGCTCGGGCATTCCGGTCACGACCCCGACCAGGACAGTCCTCGACATCGCCGCCGTCGTTCCGCCGTGGACGACCGAGCGGGTGCTCGACGCCGCACTGCGAGGGCGGCTGACGTCGGTGGAGGCGCTTGCGGAGTTGGTAGACGACCTCAGTCGACAAGGAAAACGGGGCGTCAAGCTGGTACGTCGGCTCGTGGAGGCCAGAGCCGACTGGAAAGGGATCACGGAAAGCGAGCTCGAAGACCGTTTCCGTCGGCTGGTACAGGCAGAGGCATTGCCGCTGCCGTTGGCCCAGTTCGATGTGCGCGTCGATGGGAAGTTCCTGGCCAGGGTCGATTTCGCCTACCCGGAGCAGTTGGTGGCTGTCGAGCTCGACGGGTATGCCTATCACTCAGACCAGGTGGCGTTCGCACGAGATCGTGAACGACAGAATCGAGTGTTGATGGCTGGCTTCAAGCTTCTCCGTTACACGGCCCGGGACCTCATACATCGGCCGGAGCAGGTGGCGTTCGAGCTTCGTGAGGCCTTGGCGTTTCCTGTCAATCTGGAACCTCGGAGAGGGGTCTGAGATTGACAGGAAACCCTCGCAGCTTCAGCCTTTGACCACCCCGAGCGGGCGGAGACGGGCGACGCGGCCTGCCAAGCCTGCCGTCTCGCAGACGTCTGCTACGGCGTCGACGTCCTTGTATGCGTAGGGCGCTTCCTCTGACAGCAGCCTGACAGACCCTGGCCTGACCGCGATGCCGTGCGCCTCGAGGTCCCGCCGAACATCCATTCCGGTCTCGACCTTCTTTGCCTTCGCCCTGCTCATGACCCTTCCGGCTCCGTGAGCAGCAGAAGAGAAGGCGTCGTTGGTGTCGAGGCCCCTGAGCACCCACGAGGCCGTTCCCATGCTTCCCGGGACCAGCACCGGCTGACCCACCCTCCGGTAGTACGCCGGCAGACTCGTGTGCCCCTGCCCGAACGCCCTCGTCGCGCCCTTGCGGTGAACACACAGCATCCGAGTGCCTCCGTCGACGGGATGCTCCTCCAGCTTGGCCAGGTTGTGGGCGACGTCGTAGACGAGGTCCATACCGAGGCGGTCGATCGGTGCGTCGAACGCGGCTCCGAAGGCCTCTCTGGCCTCATGGGCGAGGATGTGCCTGTTGGCCCAGGCGAAGTTGGCGGAGGCGGCCATGGCAGCCAAGTAGTGCTCCCCTTCAGGCGATCTGACGGGGACGCACGCCAGCTGCCGATCCGGGACCGTTATGCCATGGCGCTGCATGGCTGCCCCCATCACCTTCAGTTGATCCGTGCAGGTCTGATGCCCGAGGCCACGACTCCCGCAGTGGATCATCACGCACACCATCCCCGGCTCGAGTCCGAATGCCTCGGCGGCTTCCTCGTCCCAGATCGAGTCGACCTCTTGGATCTCGAGGAAGTGGTTCCCTGCTCCCAACGAGCCGAGTTGACCGCCTCCCCGCTCGAGAGCCTTGGAGGAGATGGCGTTCGGGTCGGCTCCGGTCGACGTGCCAACCTCCTCGCAATGGTCGAGGTCTGCCTGGGTCCCGTATCCCCGATCGACTGCGGCTGCGGCTCCGCGCTCGAGAACATCCGAGAGCAGGGCCCTCGTGGCTATGGCCCCTTTGCCAAGCCCTCGTGGGATCCGGCGATCGAATTCGGCCATGACCGCCTCGCGTCGCGCTTCGAAGTCGGCCTTCGTGAAGCGGGACCTGAGCAGCCGGACTCCGCAGCAGATGTCGAAGCCCACCCCGCCGGGTGAAACCACTCCGCCTCGCTCGATGTCGGTCGCCGCGACACCCCCTATCGGAAAGCCATAACCCCAGTGAATGTCGGGCATCGCCATCGAGGCTTTCACGATTCCCTGCAGTCCCGCCACGTTGACGACCTGCTTCATCGCCTGATCCTCACGGGCGGTGGCAAGGAGCTCGCCTGCGGCGTAAACCCTGCCCGGGACCGCCATGCCTTCACGCCTGGGGATCTCCCAGACCGCATCGCGGATCTTGGTGAGCTCCATACCACCGACTGTACGCGCCGGGCTCGGTCGGCGACCAGGGACTGGATGCCCTACACGTCGAAGATCACGCTCGCTCGCCAGCCGTCCGAGTCCTGGGACACCTGCAGTTGGTGGTAGGTGACCGCCTTGATGGGCGGACCGATCAGCTCGGCCTCCTCAGACGAGACCCCCTCGGCCTCGGCTTGGAGGACGTGGTCATCGAGACGCACGACGAAGTGAGAGAAAGCGACCCCTCTCGCCTCGCTCAAGTAGAGGAGCTCGGAGAGCCAGTCGACCAAGAGGTCCTCCAGCGTGTCAGCAGACAGCGAGACGCTCGCCTTCTCAGAAGCCTTGCCAGTCGTCCCGTAGATCAAGGAGAACATCCCTCGGGCTGCCTCCGCGAAGAGCTCCGCCACGCTGGCTCCCCTGACCTCGATCCCCGTGTCGGCAGTGTGCTCGAGGGGACGGAAGCTCACGGAAGGCGAACAGCCGTTGGGACGAAACCGAGGTCCCCCACCTGATAGGCGATCGCCAGCTCGTCGATGACCTTGCCAGCCCTCCTGTAGCCGCGCACCCGGAACGTGCGGTAGACGCGAGCAGGGTTCCCGCGGTAGACCTTGATGATCCAGGGCCTCATGAAGACGAAGTGACCGATCGCCTCGAACAGGGTCCTGCCCGCCTGGTCTACGACCCGTATCAGACTCGCCACGACTGCCACGAGCCAAACGAACGGATAGATGATGAGCGCAGCGATCGCACCCGCCCTGTGGTGAAGGCCGAGATCCCAGGCCGCTCCGGCCACCTCGTCCGCGACGTCTTCTGCCTCGACCGAGCGCCAATGGTGATCTGCCGTGCCCCATGCAGGTCTGAGGTACACGAGCTCGCCCTCCGGCGTCCTGATCTCCGTACCGGGCGGCCTGTTGATGATCCGCATGCTCGGTTCGACCCTCGTGACGTGTTGTCGCATGCCCGGCTGTAGATGCGGACGATAGAACCGGAGGTTCGACAGGCGGGTCCCGCAGTCGACACAGGTCCTAGCGGTGCCTTCGTTGACGAGCCCGCACATCGTGCAGGTGACCACGAGTTTCATGGCGCTGGAAGCCTACGCCTCGGTCGTCAGATCATGTCCTCGAGGAGCACCCTTGCCGCCCAGGCCAGCGGATCCTCCAGCTCGCCGAGATTCGGTAGATGATCGGGGTGTTCCCAGAGTCCGTCGAGAGCGTCCCTTCCCCAGCGCCGCTCGACCTCGGCGCAGAACGTGGCGCCTAGCTGATACTGCTGGATCTTCAGGTCGAGGCCCAGCAATCGGTTGAGGATCTGCTCGCCCTCACCGGGGTCGCTCCGTCTCCGGTCCATGGCGGACCGCATCAGTTCCAAGTCAGGAAGCAGGTCAGGCGCGGCCCTGTCCATCAGCCAGTCGGCATAGCCCTCTACTACGGCCATGAACGCCTGGATCGACTCGAGGACCGGCTTCTGGTCCTCAGAGACCATCCAGCCTGGGAGTCCCCCTGGCTCATCGAGGAGCTGTTCGAGCGTGCTGGGGTCCTGCAGATCCTGGAGTCTCGTCATCGACTCCACGTCGAACTCGATCCCCTCCATGTACTGCTCGATCAGCTCGAGGAAACGTGGTCGCACCCAGTCCCGCTCAAACTGTGCATCGTGCGTGACCTCATGCAGGGCTACCCACAGCCTGACTTGCCTTGCGTCCAGATCGTTGGCGACCGCGAATCCCTCGATGTTCGGGACGATGAGGTACAGGTTGCCGGCCTCTGCGGCGGGAAGGCCGATGTCGAACTGCCCCAGGACGCGGTGGCTCAAGAACCCGACGAGCACCCCGATCTGAAGCCCGAGCAGCGCAGGCGCCATGGGCTTGAGCATGGCCTCGAGCGGCCCTGCGGCCTCACCGACGTCTCCGAACTCGATCTTCGAGACGAGCGGCTCGACCAGGTACCGGAACCCTCGCATGCTCTCGAGAGCCCAGGTTCGCCTGTCCACGGGGACCGCGTCCCTGGACACGACGGGCAGCGGAGCCGATTCCGAGATCTTGAGCTGGGCGACTCGGGTGAGCTCCTGGTACTCGCCAGCCAGCCAAGGATCGACGGGGTCTGCCTCTCCTGCGATGCTCTTCGCTGCCTCCGCGGCCAGCGACCAGTTGACGGGCCCAGGCTGGTTGAACAGCTCGAACAGCCTGGCGAAGAGATCCTCGTCGGACATCAGAGACCCTCTGGTCGCAGATCGAGGGTCACGACGAGGTCGAGTCTCTCACCGTCACGCATCACGGTCAGGTCGACCGTTTGATCGGCGCGGTAGTTCCTCAGCAGCGCCACCAACTGGTCCATCGTCTCGATCTTCTGGCGGTCGAACTCCACGATGATGTCGTCGATGCGCGCGCCTGCCTCGGCGATCGCAGATCCCGGTTCGACAGTCTTGATGAGGGCTCCCAAGGGGATCGATGCTCCTTCCGGCGTGTCCTCGAAGGCGGGGACTCCTTCGATGCCCAGCAAGGCATGGCGCACCTCGCCTTCCCGTATCAGGTCGTCTGTCACCTGCCGGACGATGTTGACAGGGATCGCGAACCCCAGCCCCTCTGCGGCGATGCCGCTGGTTCCGATCGCGGTCGTGATGCCTATCAACTCGCCAGCCTCGTTGAGGAGAGCGCCGCCGCTCGAGCCTCGCGTGATCGGGGCGTCTGTCTGGATCAGACCGAACAGCCCCTGCGTGGTGTCCTCCACCTGGAGGGCGCGGTCGAACGCCGAGATGATGCCTGAGGTCACCGAGGGTCCTCCACGCAGCGCCAACGGGTTGCCCACGGCGACCGCCAGATCGCCTATCTCGAGCGATGAGAGATCGGCGAAGGTGATAGGAACCACGTCCACGGTGCCGACCCGCAGGACGGCCAGGTCCGTCAGGGGGTCGGTCCCCTCGACGGTGACAGGGAAGATACGACCGTCGGGGAAGATCACCCTGACGTCTTCTGCGTCCTCGACGACGTGGTTGTTGGTTGCGATGTAGCCATCGCCGTTGAGAACGACTCCGGAGCCCGAGCCCAGCGAGATGAAGTCAGCTCCCGCACCCCTGCCTACCTCGACGGTGACGATGGAGGGGACGGCGGCTGCCGCGATGGCCGATACCTGGTTCTCGGGGGTGGAGGCGATGACGGGGCGCTCGATGATCTCGCGTATCACCGTCGTCCCAGGCGGTGCCTGCTCTGGAGCCGGCGGCTCGTCGAACACGCCTCCTGCGGCCAGAAAGGCCAGGGTGAGCACCGACCCTGCGACTCCACCCAGAACCGGCCCCCCGATCCTCGACCAGAGCGAGGAAGAAGAATCATCCGACGGAGGAGCCGCGCGCTGAGGCTCCTGCGTCGAGACCATCAAAGGGGGCTCCCTCTCCGAGGGGCTTCCCGGCGGCCGGTACGGGTCCATAGACTGCCATTGTATGGGTGCCAGGGTCGTACGGACACGAGTGGAAGTCGGACCCGAAGCCATCGACACAGGCGCCGACCAGGTTTGGGTGGGAGACCCTGCGGCAGGCGCAGTCGTGCAGTTCCTGGGCACCGTCAGGGACCACTCAGAGGGCAAGGCAGGCGTCACACACCTCACCTACGAGGCCTACCGGGAGGAAGTGGAGTCGAGCATCGCCGAGATCATCGAGGAGGCGACAGGCAAGTGGGACCTGATCGCCGTCTCCGTGAGACACAGGGTGGGAGAGGTGGTGCTCGGCGAGCCCTCAGTGGCGGTCACGGTGTCTTCCGAGCACCGCGCAGAGGCATTCGATGCGGCCCGCTACGTGATCGATGAGTTGAAGTCCAGGGCTCCGATCTGGAAGAAGGAGCATTGGCCTGGAGGAGCCGAGTGGGCGCCAGGGTCGTGACGGCCCCCGCTCCCGACATGCGGCTGGTCGACCTTATAGGGTATGGCATCGAGCTCTCCGACCTGGAAGGGAGACCGAGGTGACCACTGTTGCCGAAAGGGCAGAGACCCCCGACCTGACCCACGCAGTGCGAACCGTGGCGTGGCGGGCCAGGGACTGGGCCCAGAGAAGCCCAGAAGGCATCGCCATGCGAGAGAAGGACCTCGGCATCTGGCAGGAGTACACATGGGCGAGGACCTGGGAGCTGATCCTCGAGGCGGCGCATGGGCTCTTGGCGCTTGGGGTCGATGTCGGGGACAGGGTCTCGATCCAGTCGGAGGATCGGCCGGAGTGGATCGTCTTGGACTTGGCGACGGTGGCAGTGCGAGGGATCACAGTGGGCCTCTATCCCACCAATCCCACCTCAGAGGTGGAGTACCTCATCAACGACTCCGGCGCCGAGGTGCACTTCGCGGAGGACCAAGAGCAGGTCGACAAGCTGTTGGCTCTCCCCCAGGAGGCGTTCCCCACGGTACGGAAGATCATCTACGTCGAGCCGCGAGGCGTTCGCACCTACGCAGACCCACGCCTCATGTTCTGGGATGACTTCCTCGAGCTCGGTCGACAACACCAACAGCAGTTCCCTGGGATGGTCGAGCGGGTGATGGCCGCGGCGAAGGCGGACGAGGTCATGGCCCTCGCCTACACGTCAGGCACGACCGGGCCTCCCAAGGGAGCGATGCTCACCCACGAGAACGCTTCGTTCGATATCGACGTGGTCGTCGACGGGAAGCAACATGGTGTGGACCCGCCTGGCCCACACGACATGGTCCTGACGTACCTGCCTCTCTGCCACATCGCCGAGCGAACCTTCTCCACGTTTCACATGGTGGGCAGAGGCGTCCTGCTGAATTTCGCAGAGTCGATCGAGACGGTGCAGGCCAACCTTCGGGAGGTACAGCCGACGATCTTCTTCGCCGTGCCGCGGATCTGGGAGAAGATGGCCGCCACCGTCCAGATCAAGGCGATGGATGCCAGCATTCTCAAGAGGCTGTGGCTCGGCCTGGGAATGAAGGCAGCCCATGAGATCGGCAGGGCCAAGATCCGCAACGGCGGCGACCACACCCTGGGGAGTTGGCTCCTCAATGCCCTGCTGTTCTATCCGGTGTTTCGACCGCTCAAGGAGCGGATCGGCATGCGCCGCTGCAGATGGGCAGGCTCGGCGGCCGCACCCATCGCACCAGAGGTGCTCGAGTTCTTCATGGGGCTGGGTGTTCCGGTATTCGAGCTCTACGGATTGACCGAGAGCACAGCAGTCGGGACGGCCAACTTCCCAGGAAGGATGAAGCTCGGGACCATCGGCGAACCGTACCCGGAGACCGAGCTGCGCATCGATGAGGACACAGGCGAGATCCAGATGCGCCACCCTGGCCTGTTCAAGGGCTACTGGCACAAGCCCGAGAAGACGGCCGAGAGCTTCACAGAGGACGGTTTCCTCAAGACAGGAGATGTAGGCGTGTG
>CAZKJJ010000079.1:0-8875 GCA_964553055.1 uncultured Acidimicrobiia bacterium | reverse complement strand
GAACGACACAGCAGAGCGGGTTGTAGGGATCGTTCCTCTGGCACAGGAAGTGGCATGACGACCGAGACGAGAGGACGGGTTCGCATCGAACCCGTGGAGAAATGGGTCAGGGCCTACCTCGGAGGAGTGACCGTCGCAGACACCCGGAAGGCGCTGCTCGTCTGGGAGAGCCCCTACTTCCCCCACTACTACTTCCCGGAGAGCGACGTTCGCACCGACCTCCTCGTCCCGACCGGCGAGACCAGGCGGTCTCCTTCCCGGGGTGAAGCCGAGATCTTCACCGTGAAGACCGAGGACCGCGAGGCAGTGGGTGCAGCCTGGACCTACGCCGACTCCCCCATCGAGGCGCTCCGCGGCTACTACCGCTTCGACTGGAAGGCCATGGACGCCTGGTTCGAGGAGGACGAGGAGGTCTTCGTCCATCCGCGTGATCCCTACAAGCGTGTCGACACGCTCCAGAGCTCCCGACACGTCGAGATCGTGGTGGACGGGCTCAAGATCGCAGACAGCCACGGTCCGACGCTCCTGTTCGAGACCGGCCTCCCCACCCGCTACTACCTACCGGAAGACGACGTGCGCATGGACCTCCTGACGCCAACCGACACCCTCACGAGCTGCCCCTACAAGGGAGAAGCTTCCTACTGGACGCTCGACACCGGAACGCAGCTCCACCGCGACATCGTGTGGAGCTACCCGCGCCCGGTCCACGAGAGCGCCAAGATCGCAGGCCTGCTCAGCTTCTACAACGAGAGGGTCGACGTGTATGTCGACGGGGATCTCATGGAGCGACCCAAGTCGCCATTCTCCTGAAACGTTGACGGCGGCCAGTGGTGACAGCCGCGGTTAGCGTGACGCCACGGACTCAACATCACAACCACTCGCCGTTCCGCTGTTTCGGTTCGACCGCGTCTCGGTGACCGCCGGCGGCACGACCATTCTCGACACTCTCGACTTCGAGCTCCCACTTTCGGGGATCTCCGTGATCGTGGGGCCCTCCGGCGCAGGCAAGACAACGGTGCTGCGACTCTGCAACCGCCTATCCGTCCCCACCGCAGGCGAGATCCTCTACCGCGGGGCATCCCTGGACACAATCGACCCTCTGCACCTTCGCAGACGAGTAGGCCTCGTGTTTCAGAAGCCCGTCCTGTTCGGCGGCTCCGTCTCCGAGAATCTGCGAGTGGCGCAGCCGGAGGCTTCGGATGAGCGGCTCGTCGGGATCCTCGAAAGCGTGCACTTCCCGATCGACTGGCTCGACAGGCCGACAGACGACCTGTCGGGTGGCGAGGCACAGCGACTCTGCCTCGCGAGAACCCTCCTGACCGATCCGGAGACACTCCTCATGGACGAGCCGACCGCCTCGGTGGATCCAGCACTCAGGGCAGGCCTCGAGCGGGAGGTCTTGGGACTCGCTGAGGAAGGAGTGGCAGTCGTGTGGGTGACGCACGACCGGCAACAGATGCACCGCCTCGCCAACCATGTCGTCGCCATGGATCAGGGCAAGGTCACCTACAGTGGCTCCCCTTCGGGACTCACCGACGCCTCCTCCGGTCCACAGCCTCTCGAAGCACCTCATGACTGATATCACTCCGCTCGGCGTCGCGGCCTCGCTCGTCCTCGTAGGTGTCGCCGTGGCCGTGTCGGTGTGGCAGGGCCTCCGCGTCGAGCGGACGATTGCGTGGGCCTCCGTTCGGGCCATTGTCCAGCTGCTGCTGGTGGGGGTGGCCCTCGCATTCGTCCTCGACCCCGGCCGGTCACTCGCCTGGTCGTGGCTGTGGGTGGCAGCCATGGTGGTGTTCGCCGCCTTCACCACGCTCAGGCGCGCTCCCGAGGTTCCCGCCGTGCTGGTCCTGTCCCTCGCTGCCTACGCGGCCGCCGCGGTCGTGACCCTCGGTGTGATCTTCGGGTTGGGCATCTTCCCGCTGGAAGCGCGGGCTCTGGTCCCGTTGGCCGGCATGATGATCGGAAACTCGATGAATGCCACCATCCTCTGCTCGCGCCGCGTCATCGAGGAGATCCGCGACAAGCGGTCCGAGGTCGAAGTGCGCCTCTCTCTCGGCCAGGCCTCACGGCAAGCAGCCAAGCCCTACGTGAGGACGTCGCTGCGGACCGCCCTCATTCCCCAGATCGAAACGACCAAAGCCGTAGGCCTGGTGTTCCTGCCAGGCGCGATGACAGGGCTGATCCTGGCGGGCGTCGATCCCCTCGACGCCGTGCTCATTCAGGCCGCCATCATGTACCTCATTCTCGGGTCGGTAGCTACGACCACGACCGTGATGGCACTGGGAGTCTCGGCCCGACTCTTCACCTCGGATCATCGACTCGAGCCCCTGCCCCGCCCGTCCGAGAACTAGTCACCGTTGGTGGTCTTACAACCACTCATGGTGGTCATAGGGTGAATTCGCGATACAATGTGCGTGCCCTTGGAGTTCACATGCGAGTGCTGACCGGCCACGTGTACATCGACGACGACCAGAACGGCCTGCGCGTCAAGTTCCGCTTGGCCGAGGACACGGTGACCGTTTCCACCGAGGAAGGCGACCTGGGCAAGTGGACGCCCCTGGCCACCGAGGTGGAAGACATCGGCTCCGACCGTTTTCGGCTCCTGCTGGGCGAAGAAGCGCTCGAGTTCTCACCGGACGATCCAGTCGAGTTCCGCTACGAGGTTCTACCGCTGCTCGGGGACAAAGGAACCAAGCGCTCCCGACGAGGCGCCAGAAAGGCCAAGACTGCCCAGCAGGCGCTCGATGGCACCACCGATGCACCGGCCGAGGAATCGGCGGCGAAGGCTCGCCCGAAGTCGAAGCCGAGAAGCGGATCGACGACACAGAGCACGTCACGCAAGCCTGTGGTCGAGCCAACCCCTCACGAGCCTCTCGTTGCCACCGCCACGACTGAAGCAACCAGACCCGCATCGAAGAAGGCAACCACGCAGCCAGCAAGAGCCTCGAGGGCCTCTTCGAAGCCACAGCCCCCGCCCAAGAAGGCACCGCTTCCCGAGGAAGCGACGCCCGCCGCCGCTGAGACACCGAAGGTCTCCGTGGGCGAAGCCCCGTACCCGAACCGGCAGGTCGAGTCATCCCGGACGCTGGCCCCAGCTGAGGAGAACGGAAGCAAGAAGCCCTTGGCCGCGAGTCTGGCCGCCTCTGCGACGGAGAAGGCAAAACAGGCTCCCGCTGCCATCTCGGACGGAGTGCGCAGGCTGTTCGTGCGGGCACCGGAGCCTGATGATCATCGCCACTACTTCGAGTCGAACGGCATCCCCGGAGGTCTCGTCCGGCACATCTGCACCGAGTGCGGCCACGTCTCTGTGGACCTCAGGGAAGAGAACGTCGAGGCAATCAGGGAGAGCAGCCTCTTCAAGAGACGGGTTCGTCTCTAGAAGCGGACCAAACCATCGGCTGCCCCGTTTGTGTCCGATGGGCTCGCGATGTGGCTGCCCTCAGACTCCCCTTCCAGTCAGGACAGCTTTCGGCGTTGCGACCAGGATCTCGAGGTCGAGACGCAGGGATTGGCGCTGCACGTAGTCGAGGTCCAATTCGACGAGCTGCTGGAAGTCGAGCGAGCCGCGGCCTCGCACCTGGGCCAGACCCGTCATGCCCGGCTTGACGGCCAGCCGGCCCCTCGCCCGGTCGTCGTAGAGGGCGACTTCGTACTCGATGGCAGGCCGGGGACCGACCAACGACATGTCACCGGTCAGCACGTTCACCAGGTTCGGGAGCTCGTCCAACGAGGTCCTCCTGAGGAACCGACCCACCCTGGTGATGCGCGGGTCGTCGAGGAGGAACACCTCCTCACCCTTCTCGTTCAGTCGGGCCTCCGCCTCACCGCGGACGAGCCGCTCGTAGTACTCGCGGTGGATCGAGTCGTCGTTGCCCGCCACCATCGTCCGAAACTTCGTCATCTGGAAGACACGGCCCGACTTTCCAACTCTCGGCTGTCGAAAGAAGACGGGCCCTGACGAGTCCAAACGCACGGCGACGGCTACCACCAGAAACAACGGCGAGAGGATCACCAGGAAGACGGATCCTGCAAGGACGTCCAGGAACCGCTTGACGAACTGGGAGATGAGGGATGGTCGCGCCGTGCGGATCCTGCTCCCCTGCTCGATCATCGGTCGGGCAGGTTACTTCCCGCCTTCGCCCGTCCCCGGCGTCCTCAGGAGGTTGGGATCAGACGAGGGCGAGGCCGGCCTCCGTCCTCTCGTACCGCAGGCCGCACGAGCAGAGCAGGTCGTCGCCCAGGCGGCGGCCACACCTGCACACCCAGCCCGCGAGACGGGCCGGGTTTCCGATGGCCAGGCCATGGTCCGGCACGTCACGCGTCACCGTGGCTCCCGCCCCGATCAGGGACCAAGAACCCACCGTCACCCCTGGGAGGACCACCGCCATGGCGCCCACCGACGCCCCCTCACCGACGACGACACCTTCCGCCTCCCAATCGGACGAGTCCTTGGACTCCCCCTCCGGTGTCACTGCTCGTGGTCTCCTGTCGTTCGTCAGGCAGGCTCCCGGGCCGATGAACGCTCCACGATGCAATTCGGCGGGAGCAAAGACCATGGCGTTGTTCTCGACCTTGACGCGGTCACCGACGACGACGCCCGCGTCGATGAATGCGCCTCCGCCGATCACGCAGCCCTTGCCGATCCTGGCTCCCGAACGGATGTGAACGTGGCGCCACACCAGCGTGCCCTCACCGACGACAGCGCCTGCCTCGACCTCGGCTGTCGAGTGGATCTGCGCAGACACGCCTGTCAGGCGCGTTGCAGCGATTGGCGGACCGTCTCGGCCACGTCGAGGGAGAGCTCCAGCGCTCGCAGCCCTCCTCGGCCGTCGATCTTCGGGGCCGTACCCGTCAGGATGGAGGCCACGAAGTGCTCCTGCTCCAGGTAGAGGGGCTCCCCCTTCCATGAGAGATACGGGATCTCGATCACGCCTTCCTGCCGGTACGCTCTGGCCTCATCTGAGAACTCCGCCTGCGAGGCTCGCTGGATCATCACGGTCTGCCTCAGCATGTCGACCACGACGAAGCTGTCCCGCTGGGTGATCTCGAGCCTGCGGATCTTGCTCTGTCCAACCCTGCTGGCCGTGAACGTGGCGGTGGCACCACCCTGATAGACGAGCACCGCCGAGGCGATGTCAGGCTCCTCTCCCAGGACGGCCCTGCCCACCGCCGAGATCTCCTTCACCGGACGATCGATGAGGGCGGACGCGATGTCGAGGTCGTGCACCATGAGATCGAGGACGACGTGGTCCGAAAGACGCGGCGAGTGGGGACCGATGCGAGCCACGTCGACATGAAGAGGCTCCTCGACGATCCTGTCGAGTTCCAGGATGGCGGGATTGAACCGTTCGACGTGTCCGATCATCAGCCGGACTCGTGCCTGCTCGGCGGCGCTGACCAGCGCCTCTGCCTCGGAGATGGAGGGAGCGATCGGCTTCTCGAGCAGGACGTGAATCCCCGCGCTGAGCAGCTGCTCGGAGATCGGAAGGTGCAGGCGGGTCGGGACCGCGACGATCGCTGCTTCCACCAATCCGAGCACGTCTGTCACGTCTTGAACGTGCTTCGCTCCTGTGATCTCGGCGAGCCGGGTTCCAGCCGCGACGTCAGGGTCGACGACGAAGGCAGGCCGAGCGTCACGGAGACCCATTGCCACCCTGCCGTGGTGGCTTCCCATCACGCCTGCGCCCACGATGGCCAGCTCAAGCACGGAGCAAGTGTCCTACCGCTTCGACGACAGTGTCAAGGTTCTCACGGCTGAGATGCTGGTGGACGGGGAGAGACAGGACCTGCGTCGCCGCCTCCCGAGCACGCGGCACCTCGGCGGACCGCACCTGAGGATGGTCTGCGTAGCAGGCATGGTCGAACACGACGTGGGGGTAGTAGACGGAAGACTGCACCCCTGCATCGGCCAAGCGTGGTGCGAGCTCGTCGCGGTCCAGAGCAGCATCCGGGTGCACCCGGACGGTGAACTGGTGAAAGACGTGAGTGCGCCCTTCGGACACCTCAGGGAGCTCGAGGCCCGGAATGCCGCGGAGCCCCTCCGTCAGGTAGGCGGCGTTGCGACGCCTGCGGTCCGTGATGTCCGACAGGTGCTCCATCTGCGGAATGGCGACCGCCGCCTGAACGTCCGTGAGCCTGAGGTTGTCCCCGATCCTCTCGTAGCGGTACTTCTCCCGCATCCCCTGATTTCGCAGCAGCCTCAGCTCGTCTGCCAACGCCCGGTCGTCTGTGGTGACGACACCTCCCTCACCTGACGTGACGTTCTTCGTGGCGTACAACGAGAAGCAGCCCAATCCGAACGACCCGACCGGTCTTCCAGCCACGGCAGCACCAACAGCCTGGGCCGCATCCTCGATGATCGAAACGCCTGAACCCTCTGCGAGCTCCACGATCCTGGGCATGTCGGCCGGGAGTCCGTAGAGATGGACGGGCATCAGCGCCCTGGTCTGCTGGTTGATCAGCTCTGCGACCCCGCCTGGATCGATCGTGAGATCCTCCCCGATGTCAGCGAACCTGGCAGTAGCCCCAGCCTTGATGATCGCGTTCAGCGTGGCCCCGAACGTCAAAGGAGAGGTGATCACCTCGTCTCCCGGCCGAAGGCCCAGAACGTCGAGCGACGCGACCAGCGCCGCCGTCCCCGAGCTGACCGCAACAGCGTGGGCTGTTCCGGCTGCTTCCCTGAACAGCTCCTCAAGACGCTCGACTTTGGGGCCTTGTGCCAGCTGCCCCGACCGCAGCACCTCGAGCACGAGACGCTCCTCGGCGTCTCCGAGCACAACCGAGACGAGCCGAACAGGATCGGGCATGATCGCCCAGGGAGCGTAGCGGCGGAGGAGGAACGGAACGCACACCCGGCTGGGGTTGAAACGATCGTCGCAGTCGCCACTACTACGCTGCTCGGTCGTGGCTTCGCCACCTGCCACCCCCACCGACCGGGGGCCCCTCCTCAAGCGATGGGCCACCGATGGCACCGTCTACATGGTGGGCGGCACGGCCGTGGCAGCCCTGGGCAACTACGTCTACCAGGTGCTCGGCGGAAGGGCGCTCGGTCCCGAGGAGTTCGCTCCTGTCGGCTCGCTCCTGACCTTGTCCTTTCTGGCCTTTGCGGTGGTGCTGTTGCCCATCGAGCAGCTCGTCATCAGGTCCGTGACGTGGCGGGGAGGCTTTGACCGTGACCCTGCCACGACGATCCGGGTGGCAACCGTCCTGACGGTCATCGTCGTTTCGGCGGTCGCAGGACTCGGCCTGGACGAGTTCTTTCAAGGGAGCTCTGTCTTCGTCGTCCTGGTGGGGGCCAGCGTGGTGACCCATGCCGTCTACGTGGTGGGCCGGGGTCACATGGCGGGCGGGAGGCATTTCAGGTCATACGGCATAGCCACGGCCGCGATGCCGGCAGCTCGGCTGGCTGTGGCCGGGGTCGTGCTCGTCGCGGGAGCGAGCGCGGTCGGTTTCGGATCGGCTCTGGCGATCGCTCCATTGGTGATCTTCTTCTGGTGGCCCGGGATCAGGATGGATGCCGCACCCAAGATCGACAGCGACGAGAACCCTGCCGTCTTCCTCTTCAGCTTCGTATTGGCTGCCGCCGCATCGCAGGTGCTGCTCCTCGCGGGACCCCTGGTTGCAGCAGTCCTGGGCGCCGGCGCAGCCACGATCTCCATCGTGTACGTGACGCTCACGATCGCCAGGAGCCCGCTCCTGCTCGGATACAGCCTGCTGGTGCGGGTGTTACCGCCGTTCACGAACCTCGCCAAGCTGGGCAGGGTCGCGGAGCTGAACACCTGGGTGCTCAGGATCAGCGCAGCAGGCATCCTGGTCGCCTTGCCGGCTGCGATCCTGGGCATGCTCATCGGGCCTGAGATCGTGGCCATCCTCTTCGGTGAGGGGTTCGAGCCGAGCGCCGCGTTCGCGGGCCTCGCTGCTGCAGGCGTCTGCCTCGGAGGCGCCGCGATGTTCCTGGGCCAGATCCTCGTCGCCAGGGGCGACACGGCGAGGCTGGCGCTCAGCTGGATACTCGCCTTGGTGGCCGCTGCCCTGGCGTTGGGCCTTTCCGAGCGGGCGGTCGAAACCGAGATCGGCGTTGCCTTTCTCTCAGGGGAGGCCGTGGCGATGGTCACCGCTGCCGCTCTGGCGCTCCGGAGGCCTGTGCCTGAAACACCCGACGTGATCTCGGACTAGCTGTCCGTTCCCTCTGTCGTGGTGGTCGACTGATCCGCCTGGGTGTCTTCTTCGCAGGCGTCCTCGAGGTCGACGAGGCCGAGGACCTCGATTGCTTCCTTCGGCGGCAGCTCCATGATCGTCTGGACGGCTGATCGGATCTTGACGACATCGGGGATCGGGTAACGGTCGGGCGTACGGCCGCTGTGCCAGTCGGGTGGAATGAACCGCACCGCCACGATCTCGTCTGTGGAGACCCGAGGCATGATGTCGATCAACGAGGTGAGCCTGTTGATGGGGATGTCGGTGGTCACATTGTCCCTGACGGCCTGGGCAATGGCAGGGAAGCGCAAGGCAACCGTTGCAGGGTCGGCTTCGGCGATCAGCGCCTCCAGCACACATCGCTGTCTGCCCATACGGTTGTAGTCGTCCGTGGTGCGGCGGATCCTGGCGAAGGCGAGTGCCGTGTGCCCGTCCATGTGGTAGGTGCCGGGCGCGATGTCGATGACCTCGAGTGTGCCGTCCTCGTGGGGATACGTCTCGTCGTACACACGCTGCGTCACGGTGATGGTGACGCCGCCCACGGCGTCCACCAGGTCGACGAACCCATTCAGATCGACGAGGGCGTAGTAGTGGACCGGGATCCCCAGGAGCTCTGCGAAGGCGGCCTTCATCACCGCCGCGCCGGGGTCCTTGGCGTTCGGGAACAGGTCGGATGTCT